>JBBSCV010000017.1:0-21563 GCA_038249925.1 Burkholderiales bacterium | reverse complement strand
GTTCGTCGGCGGCTGCGCGCCGGTGACGGTGACGGTTTGGCCGGAGGCAATCAGCGCGACATCGAGGTTGCCAGGCACGAAGCCGCAACTCCAGGCTGCGGGATCGCTCCAGGCTCCGGATGCCGGTAGCCAGGTGCAGTTAACTGCATGGGCTGGACTGGCCACCAGACCACCGAGCAAAGTGGCCGCGGCCAGGGCCAGCGCCGAGCGATTCAACTTCAGGGAACGAGCACGCATGGGTAACTCCGGTGGATGGGCGTTGATCCCTACTGTCGCCTGCTACCGTTCCGCAATCGTTAGCAACTCGTCCCTGCGCAGGTGTTTGGAGGCTGTTTTCACCCCCGCGAATGCAGGGGCGCCATTGATACGCGGGGGTCGCGCAGCCCCGCCACTCGGTGCAGGGCGCGCTTTCGGGCAGTGCCAGAGCCAGCCGACGAACAGAAGGCGCGGGCTCGATGCCGGCGTTCACACGCGGGACCGTGTGTGTTGGATCGGCGGCCGCTGGAGACCACCGCACCGTGACAGTGTCCGCAGCCGCTGCCTGACCGGGCCGCTGCGGCCTTCAGGAATCTTGCGAGCCTGCCGAAAACGCCTGACGACTCTCGACGAGATGACACCCGTGGCTGACCAGGTTGTGCCGGACGCCCAGACCAAAGACGCCGTCCCGGCAGACCCGGCCCTACCGCAGGCAGGGCGCAGGACGCGTGGGGCGGAAGACGTGGCACTGTGGAAGCGCCAGGTGCTGTCGTCGCTGCTGGCCATTGCAGCCGCCGTGCCCGTGATGGTGGCGGTGGCGGCGCTGGGCCACGCCAACGGCATGGCCGTCGCGATATGGGCGCCGCTGTCGCTGGCGCTCAGCGGCTTCACCTACCTGGCCCTGCATTTCGGCTGGAGCCTGCGCTGGGCAGACCCGACACTCACCGCGGCGCAGATTGTCTATTCCGGCATCTCGGTGGTGGTCTGCTATGCCATGGCTGGCCCGATGAGAGCGGTGGTGCTGCCGATGCTCTGCGTGGCGATGATCTATGCCATCTTCGCCCTGCCCGCCAGGCAGGTGCGCTGGATCGCGGCCTACCTGCTCGGCTTGCTGGGCTTGGTCATGGTCGTCCTGTCCTATGTGCAGCCCGGGCGCTACCCCGCTGCCGAGGAACTGGTGACGTTCCTCCAGATGGGCATCGTGCTGCCGGTGTTTGCGGTGCTCGCCGGACGCCTGAGCGCGCTGCGCCAACGTCTGGGGCAGCAGAAACTGGAACTGCGCCAGGCGCTGGAGAAGAACGTCGAGCTCGCCGAACGTGATGCGCTGACCGGGCTCTACAACCGCCGACGTGCGAGCGAGACGCTGGAGATGTTCACGAAGCAGGCCGCGCGCGGCAAGCACTTCTCGCTGGCGGTGGTGGACATCGACCATTTCAAGCGCGTGAACGACGGCCACGGGCACGCTGCCGGCGACCTGGTGCTGCAGTGTTTCGCAAGGGAAGCGGTTGCCGCGCTGCGTGACGGCGACATCCTGGCACGCTGGGGCGGCGAGGAATTTCTGCTGCTGCTGCCCACCGGCGACCAGGGCGCTGCTCTGGCCGTGGCCCAGCGCCTGCGCGAACGCACGGTGGCCATGGCCGTCGGATTGCCTCAAGGTGGGACGGTGACGTTCACCGTGTCCATCGGCGTGGCCACGCTGCATGAAGGCGAGCCCGCGGGCAAGACGCTGGAACGCGCCGACGCGGCGCTCTACCGCGCGAAGGCCGGTGGCCGCAACCGTGTCGAAAGTGGCTGAATGCGGCCGCTGGGACACTCGGAGCCCTCTGTTGCAGTGCGCACTGTTCCAGCGCCATGGCGGCAGGCACCGTTGCTGCGCTCCTTTTCCAAATTCCCGACGTTCAGCGGCTCGAAGGTGTCGCGGGCAGCGGCAACAGCGCCGCAAGTTCCAGGTACATCGGCGGCGCCACCAGCCGCGAGATTCCACTGGCCAACAACGCACAGGCCATCAGGCTGAGCACCATCGAATGGCCCGAGACCATCTCCATTACGATGATGAAGGCGGTGATGGGGCCCTGCGTCGTCGCGGCCAGGAAGCCGACCATGCCCAGTGCGATGAGCGGAATGGCCGCCTCGGGGCCGACGCCCGTGAACATGGCGATGTCGCGCCCGATGCTCGCACCGATGGTGAGCGATGGCGCGAACATGCCGGCCGGCACGCCCGTCCAGGCCGAGAGCCAGGTGGCGCAAAGCTTCAGCAGCGTGTAGACACCCGGCAGGTCGGCCTGCCCTTCCAGCATGGCGCGCGTGGGCGCGTAGCCTGCGCCCGCCGTGGCCCCGCCCGTGACCAGGCCGATGAGCGCCACCGCGCTGGCGCAGGCCGCGGCGAAGCGCAGCGGGTGGGCAGCCCTGTAGCGGCTGATGCGACCCGGCGTGCCCCGCGCGGACAAGACCACGAGCCGGGAAAACAAGCCGCCACCCAACCCTGAAGCAATGGCCACCAGCAAACCCGGGCCGATCAGCGCCCAGGACAGTTCCTGAGCGCGCAGGGTGCCGAAATAGGTGACGTTGCCGAACACCGCCACCGACACCAGGCCCGCCAGCACGATGCTGGAGATGACCAGCGCGCTGTGCGAAATGCTGCGCCGGCGTGACAGCTGTTCGAGCGCGAAGACGATGCCGCCCAGCGGCGTGTTGAACGCGGCGGCGATGCCGGCCGCGGCGCCTGCGACCATCAGGTCGTGCGCGTCGATGTTCGATTGCGGCGACAGCCAGCGCTTGGCATGCACCATCACGCCGGCACCGACCTGCACCGTCGGCCCTTCGCGGCCTATCGACAAACCAGCCAGCAAGCCGGCCGAGACCAGGCCCACCTTGTGCAGCGACAGCTTCAGCGACACGAGCCAGGACTGCTGAGCCGGGCTGACCGCGTCGTCCAGCGCGCGCACCACCTGCGGAATGCCCGACCCCAGCGCCCCGGGCACGAAACGCCGCGTCCACCAGAGCACGGCCACCGTGAGTGCCGGCGTCCAGACGAGCGCGAGGTAAGGCCCAAAACCGCCGACCCCGCCGACCCCGCGCAGCTGTTCGAAGCCATTGCTGGCGGCTTCCGCCAGCAACGTGAAGCCCACCACCAGAAGGCCCGTCAACGCGGCATAGACCAGCACCGTCGCACGGTCGAGCCACAGGCGGCCAGCCGCCAATTCGCGGCGCAGGTTGCGCCAGAACTCGGGCTCGATGTTTCTCAGTGCAGTGAAGCCGCCGACGAGCGCGATGCGAATGGCGCGCGCCACCTCCGATGCGATGTAAGGCAGCCGCGGGCCAGACGCAGGCCGCTGATCGGCGCGAGCGTCATCCGCCTTTCCGCCCGCGCCGGGGTCGGGATCAGGCGCCGCCACGGCGAAGACTCGACGGGCGGTGTTTCACATCTGTGCCAACGGAATGCCCGCGGCGCGGTCGTCGGCGTGCAGGGCTTTGATCAACAAGGCCAGATCGTGATCCAGCCGCTCGAGCGTGGCGGCATCCAGCGTGGCCAGGGCCTCGGGCAAGACACCGGCAAACGGGCCGGGCGCCCTGCGCAGCACGCGGCTCCCAGCGGGCAGCACGCGCAACTGAACCGCCCGCCGGTCTGGCCCGTTTTTCTCTGCCACCACCATGTCGGCGGTGACCAGGGCCTTGACCAGGTTGCTGGCCGTGGTCTGGTGCACGTCCATCGTGGACGAGAGCTTGCTCACCCCGATGCCGGGGTGGGCGCGAATCACGCTCAAGGCCCAGAGCTGCGCCCCGCCCACGCCGGCCATTTTCTCGACCTGCTGGAAATGGGTCTTCACTGCATTGAAGACCAGGCGAAAGCGTCTCAACACACGCACCTCGGGCTGGCTCGGCTCTATTTCCAGTGCACGGCTGCGCGCTGCGCTCGTGGCGGTCTTCTTGACGGTCGGCATATCTGAGTGCTGGGCGCTCCGCCTTCGGGCGCCTGATTACTTGCTCGGGTACTGCAGATCTGCGCGCCGGTTCTGCGCCCATGCCGTCTCGTCCTGGCCTGGCGCCTTGGGCTTGGTGTCGCCCCAGCTGACAGCTTCCATCTGCGAGTCTTTCGCGCCGTAGATTCTGAGAGCCCTCAGCACCGCTTCGGCACGCTTCTGACCCAACGCCAGGTTGTATTCGGCGCCCCCGCGCTCGTCTGCATTGCCCTCGATCTTGACAGCGACCGTCGGGCTGGAAGCCAGGAACTTGCCTTGACGTTCCACCAGCGCGTTGAAGTCGCTGCTGACCGAATAGTCATCGAATGCAAAGTAGATGCTGCGCTCTGTAGAGATGCTGCTTTTCGGGTCGAGGTAGGGCGGCAGGGTGACGGTGGTGACCGCAGACACCGGTGCCGTGGCACGCGGCGTGGCAACGGGTGCCGGCGATAGTGGGGCCGGCGCAGGCGCCATGCTGGTTTTGGCAGGCGCCGGCGGTGGAGCGACGGGTGTGCTGCTGCAGGCGCCCAAGAGCACGGCAAAACTGGCGGCAAGGACTGCGGACTTGTTGTTGATCACGGGAATCTCCTTCAAACAGGGTTCGTTAATTACATTTTCACAAATATATCCGGGTGGCACAAGCGATTGAGCTGCGACGTTCTGAAATTACAGCGGGTAGAGACACAAAATTCGATCCAGAAAAAAGGCCATTTCCTGCTGCCCTTCGATGCAAAAGCGCGCCCGTGAATTCGGGTCTTCCCGTCCTACGCGCAATGTCAGCCAATGTGCCGGTGCCGAAGCGAAAACGGGTTCGTCGTTAACGTCGTCGCCGGCGAAGAAGGCCGCTTGCGCAGCACAACGCGCCACCAGCGAACGCACGGCCTGCGCCTTGTCGGGTGCCTGCGCAGACATCACGTTCTCCACCATCTTTCCGGAGAACACGCGCAGCGTTGAATCAAGGTCAGACACCAGCCGGGCAATCAGCGCGCCTGCCTGGCCGCGGTCACGCGCCAGCCGGTAATGCAGCGCTATCGACAGGCCCTTGTCCTCGACCTGCACACCGGCCTGCCTCAATTCATCGGAACGCCGGGCAAGGCTGCTGCGCAGGCCGTCCATGGCAGCAGCCAGCGCCGCCGCGTCGTAGCCTTCGTGGACGTCTTCCGAGCCGTGGTTGCCGACGAGAAATCGCGGCTCGAAGCCCAGCCTTTCGCGCGCATCGGCCACCGAACGCCCGGTGACGATGGCCACGGGCAGCCGCGCCGCCAGGGCCTGCATGCGCATGGCCACCGCCTGCGAGATGCGCGCGTCGTCGGGACGCGAGACGATAGGGGCCAGCGTGCCATCGAAATCGAAGGCCATCAGTGGGCGCAGCGCCAGCACGGCGGCGAGTGCGGCTTCCCCTTCGGACGTGAACACGGATGGCAGTGACAAATTCTTCTCCTGAGTGCGGCGCTCAGCCGTTCTGGTGACGGCGGACACGCGCCTCGATGCGTGAGCGAAGCCGCCAGCGCCCGGCATCGGCCAGCATGCGGCCAGCCCAGCGAAAGACGTTGAATTCCCGAACCGTGCTGCGCAGGCTGGCCATGCGCTCGCGCTGCTCGGCGGCAGGCATCGTGGCAGCACGGTTCAAGGCGTCTGCGGTTTCTTCGACGTGGTAGGGATTGACCACCAACGCTTCTGGCAATTCGCGCGCCGCGCCTGCGAAGCGGCTGAGAACCAGAACGCCCTGCAAGTCATCACGCGCCGCGACGAATTCCTTGCACACGAGGTTCATGCCGTCGTGCAGGCTCGTGACGACGCAGACATCGGCCGCGCGAAACAGCTCCGTCACGGCGTCGTGTTCATGGTGCTGCGCCAGCAGGTGCACCGGTTGGTAGCCCGGGCGCCCGAAACGCAGGTTGATACGTTCCGCAATGCGCTGCACGCGTTCCTGAAAGCTGCGGTATTCGTCCAAGGCCGATCGGGTCGGCGCAGCCACCTGAACGAGGACGAAACGGCCCACCCAGGCAGGCCACTTCTCCAGCAGGCGTTCCACGGCGTTCAAGCGTTCGAGAATGCCCTTGGTGTAGTCGAAACGGTCGACACCCACCGCAATGCACGCGTCTTGCGGCAGGCCCAGACGTTCGACGACGCGCCTTCGACACTCGGCCACCGGCGCCCATGCAGAGATTTCGGCTTCGGCTGGCCATTCGATCGAGATCGGATAGCTCTCGACCAGCGTTTCCTTCTCCTGGAACGCGATGGTGGAATGTTCGTGCTCGATGCGCGCTTCCAGATAGCGATCGACCGTTTCGATGAAGTTCTTGCAGTGAAAGCGCGTGTGGAAGCCGAGGATCGTGCTGCCCAGCATGCCCTGCAGAATTTCGCGCCGCCACGGGCAGATGCCGAAGGACTCGGGGTTGGGCCACGGGATGTGCCAGAAGGTCAGGATCGTGGCCTGCGGCAACTTCTCGCGCACCATCGCCGGCAGCAAGGCGAAGTGGTAGTCCTGCACCAGCACCACCGGGTCTTCGCCGCGCGCTTCTGCCACCACGGCGTCGGCGAAGCGCTGGTTCACGGCACGGTAGGCCTCCCAGTCTGATTCACGGAACACCGGGCGAACGTGGGCCACATGGCACAGCGGCCACATGCCTTCATTGGCGAAGCCGTAGTAGTAGCCCTGTTCTTCCTCAGGCGTGAGCCAGACACGGCGCAGCCAGTAGTCCTGCTCGCCCGGCGGCACCAGCACGCGGTCAGCGGCGTCGACCACATCGCGGTCTGCGCTGCCGCTGCCGTGGGCCACCCAGGTGCCCGAGCAGGCACGCATCACCGGCTCTACCGCCGTCACGAGTCCGCTCGCGGGGCGCTTGACGACCACGCCGTCGGCGGTGCGTTCGTGGATGTAGGGCTCGCGGTTGGAAACGACGATGACCTGCGCGCCACTGAGCTGGGTTTGCAGCAGGGTGCGCAGGCGCTCTGCAGACCACCCGGTCTCCGGGCCCTGGGAGCGCCGGAATTCGTCTTCCATGTCGCGCAGGCGTGCCCGCAGTTCGGCTGCAAACGGCGCGAGTTCCGGCGCCGGAATCAGCGGCGACAGCAAACCTTCGCCACGCAGGATGGCGCGCACGCCCTTGACCCAGCCGCGCCAGCTGAGTTGCGCCACCACGACGGTGATGAGCGCGATCACCAACCCGAGCCCCGCGATCAGCCCGATGAGGTAGCGCCGGGTGTCCTGGCTGCGCCGCTCGATGAAGCTCATGTCGTGCAGCAGCACCAGGCGGGCCATGCGCACCGGTGGCGCGTCGGCTTGTGCGTCGAGCGGGCCGTCGGTGCCTGCAACGAGTGCCTGCCCCATCACATCGTGCACCCCGACATGCACCGTGCCGCTGACCAGCGGCAGGCTTGGCTCTGCCTTGCGCGAGATGTCTTCTGCCCCCGGACAAGTCAAGGTGCGCGGAAAGCCTTGGGTGCGCTCGAGCAGTTGCCCGTCGACGCTGCACAAGCCGATGGCGAAGAGCCGTTCGTCCTGCTCGGCCCTTTCGAACAAGGGTCGCAAGCGGGCAGTGCGGCCGGCTGCCACGGCCTCGCTGACCGAGTCCGACAGTGCGTTGGCCACCAGCAGGCCCCGGCTGTTCAGATCTCGACTGAACCAACGCAGCGTGACCTGATCCATCACCGGCACAGCCAGGGACGCAGCCACGACCAGCGTCACCATCAGCGGCACGAGAAAGCGCAGTTGCAGCCTGACGGTTTTCAAAAACATGGGTTGTTGAAAGTGCGGATATTGCGGCGGCGATGCCGAGAGGGGGTCAGCCGGCGCTGAACGAGCAAGACAACCGAGGTATATTCCGACAAATGTACTTTGAATTCGAGAACAGCGGCACCATGAATCAACGCGAAGGCCTGCCGGTAAAGGAAACTTCGCGCGTGAATGCCCCGCGCCCTGCAGAGACGATGGACCTGGCGCTGATCGGCAATTGCGCGACCAGTGCCTTGGTCGAGCGCAGCGGCAGCATCGTCTGGTGCTGCATGCCGCGCTTCGACAGCACGCCTGTCTTCGACGCCTTGCTGCACAGCGACAAGGGCCTGCCGCTGGACGGCGCGATGACCGTGGAACTGGAGAACCTGGCGCGCGCGGAACAAAGCTACGACGCCGGCACGGCGATCGTGCGCACGCAGTTGTGGGATGACCTGGGGCAGGGCATCGAGCTCGTCGACTTCGCGCCCCGCTTCGTGACACGCGACCGCGTCTTCCGCCCGGCCCAGCTGGTGCGTCGCGTGCGGCCGCTTGCTGGCCACCCCCGCGTGCGCTTCACCGTGCGCCCGCATGGCGACTGGGGCGCCACGCCGCCGACGCTGACGCGCGGCAGCCATCACCTGCGCTTCGTGATGCCCGAGCTGACGCTGCGGCTGAACACCAGCGTGCCGCTGACCTACCTGGTGGACGGCACGTGGTTTTCGCTGCATGGGCAGGTCAGCCTGCTGCTGGGGTCGGACGAGACGCTGGCCGCCGGCATCGACGACACGGCTCGCGAGTTCGAGGAGCAGACAGCCCTGTATTGGCGCCACTGGTCGCGGCGCCTGGCCGTGCCGCTGGAATGGCAGGGCGCGGTCATCCGTGCTGCCATCACGCTCAAGCTCTGTCAGTTCGAGGAAACCGGCGCCATCGTCGCAGCCATGACGACGAGCATTCCAGAAGCGCCGCACAGCGGCCTTGAGCGGTACTTGCCCGAGTCCGTCATCGTCCACGCCGCCGGCTACTGCGGCATGCGGGTGGGCAACCATGCCCAGAAACACTTCCGGCACGATGTGTACGGCAGCATCGTGCTCGGGGCCGCGCAGGCCTTTCACGATCACCGGCTGCTGCGTCGTGGCGGCGCGGCCGACTTCGCCGCCCTGGAGGTGATGGGCGAACAGGCGTGGGCGCTGCACGACCAGCCCGATGCGGGAATCTGGGAATCGCGCACCCGCGCCCGCGTGCACATCTCTTCCGCGCTGTTGTGCTGGGCCGCATGCGACCGGCCCGGCCGCATTGCCACCGTGCTGAACCTGCCCGAGCGCACGCGCCTTTGGCACGAGCGCGCGAACACCATTCGCGCTGCCATCGAACAGCATGCGTGGAACGAGGAATGGCAGGCCTATGCCGAAAGCCTGGGCGGGCGTGACCTGGACGCCAGCGTGCTGCTGATGGACGACGTCGGGTTTCTGCCGCCGCAAGACCCGCGCTTCATCAGCACCGTGCAAGCGATGGAGGCGTCTCTGTGCGACGGCCCCTACTTGCGGCGCTACGAGGCCGCAGACGACTTCGGCCGCCCGGAGACGGCCTTCAACGTGTGCTCGTTCTGGCGTGTCGATGCGCTGGCGCGCAACGGACGAAAAGACAAAGCCCGGGCCATGTTCGAGGAGCTTCCGTCGCGACGCAGCCATGTCGGCCTGCTCAGTGAAGACCTGGCGCCGGCCACGGGGGAGTTGTGGGGCAACTTTCCACAAACCTACTCGATGCTCGGCATCATCAATGGGGCGGTGCGGCTGTCGGCACCGTGGGAGAGCGCGGTATGAATGCGCAGTGGCAAAGCTTCGTCGGCTGGCTGCCCAGCCACCTGCAAGGCCTGGAGATCGTGGCCGTTGCAGGCCTGCGCATAACGATGATCTTGCTGGCGGCGTGGCTGGCCATCGTGGCGGCGCAACGCGGCATCAGAACGCTGCGCATACGCATTGCCAGCCGTCTGGGCGACAAGGGAGCCGTTCAGCGCGCCGAGACCTTGGGCCGTGTCTTTCGCTACCTGGCCACGGTGGTCATCTCGCTGTTGGCGGGCACGCTGGTGCTCAGCGAGATCGGCATCAGTGTGGCCCCCATCCTCGGGGCGGCGGGTGTTGCGGGGCTGGCGGTGGGCTTCGGTGCGCAGAGTTTGGTGAAGGACTACTTCACAGGGCTCTTTCTGCTGGTGGAAGACCAGATCCGCCAGGGTGATGTCGTGAAACTCGGCGAACATGCCGGCGCGGTGGAAGAAGTGACCTTGCGCTATGTGCGGCTGCGCGACTACGACGGCAACGTGCACTTCGTTCCCAACGGCTCCATCAGCAGCGTCGTCAACATGGGGCGTGACTATGCGCAGGCGGTCGTCGATGTCGGCGTGGCGTACGCCGCCAGCATCGATGCCGCCATGAAGCTGATGACCGAAGTGACAGCCGGGATGCGGGCCGACCCCATTTACGCGCCGCGCATCTTCGACGATCTGGAAATGGCGGGCGTCGACCGCTGGGCCGACTCCGCAGTCATCATTCGGGCGCGGGTCAAGGTGGCGCCCCTGGCGCAATGGACCATTCGGCGCGAATTTCTTCGCCGCCTGAAACTTGCATTCGACGAGGCCGGCATCGAGATTCCCTTCCCGCAATTGACATTGCGCCGGCCGCAACCGCAGCGGCAGCCGCAACGCGGACTTCGCCCCGAATTGGGAGAGGAAAGCGCAGCGCGATGATGCAACGCCGAAATCACTGCCGTGACGCCGACCACGCCGCGCGCCAGACGACGGCGCCAGGAAAGAGGGTCGGCGTTCGCCGCTCACCTTGTCTTCGTCCGAAACCCGTTCAGCAGAATGCCAAAAGCGAGAATGCCGCCACTCATGGCCAGTGTTGCAACAGGGTGCATCTGCGCTTTCATGAAGAGGCTGGTTTCGCGGGCCTTGACGCCGGGCTGGTTGGAACGGGTCTCGCCAGCGCGCGCTGATGATTCGAGGTTGTCGCGCATGCCTGCTCGCGGCGCGGTGTCCGAGGTCTGCAGCATGCGGCCGAAGGCGACCATGCCCAGGTCGCTGAGCGTGGGCGCCAGCTGCCCTGCCTTGGCCACGAGCCAGCCCGCGCCGCCGACATCCAGGTCGCGAATGTGGTTCGTGCAGGCCCAGGCGATGCCCTCCGCCACCACTTCCGGCGCATAGGCGAGGGGCGGGTTGACGGTGCCCACGCTGTCGAGGTGATTGCGGGCATGCTCCATGTACGGCGTGTCGACCGAGCCGGGCTTGATCAGCGTGATCGACAGCGGCAGCTCTTCCCGCATGACTTCCATGCGCAATGCGTCGTTGAAGGCCTTCACGGCGTGTTTCGATGCCGAATAGGGGCCCTGGAAAATCATCGAGCGATCTGACAATTGCGAGCCGAGGGTGATGATCTTGGCCGGCCCGTGGCCCGTGCGGTGCAGTCGCAGCGCTTCCAGCATGCCATTCACCGCGCCCCAGTAATTGGTCTCGAAGAGGCGCCTCTGCTCATTGAGCGGCACTTCCTCGACGCGGCCGTAGATCGCCACGCCCGCGTCGTTGATCCACGTGTCGATGCGGCCCCAGCGGTCGATGCCCAGCTGCGCTGCGGCCCGCAAGGCGTCTGGGTCCGCCACGTCGGCCGGCGCGGCGATGGCCTGCGGCAGTGACGCCGCAAGCGCCGCGCAGTCGTCACCGCCGCGTGCGACGAGGATCAATCGCGACCCTGCCTTCGACAACCTTCGGGCACAGGCCAGGCCGATGCCGGAAGTGGCACCCGTCAGCAGGATGACTTGCTCGGACAGGGGACGAAAGCGCATGGGGGATCTCCGGGTGGAAGCTCAGAAATTGAAGCTCAAAGATGTAGCGCGGGCGGAAGCTCAGGGAAGCTCGGGAAAGCGCAGACAGATGCCGGGCCGGTCAAAGCGATCGCAACACCTCGCCGCCAGCGTTGCGAAGCGTGTCGCCTGCCTGCGCGGCAGATGCTTCGTCGCGCGGATGGGCCACCACCGCCCAGCGGCCGTGGTTCAAGCCTTCACGCAGCTGCATCGCCACAGCGCTGCGGTCTGGTCGCAATGTCAGCAAACCGGCCAGCATGCCGCCCGCCAGGGTGGCGAACAGGCTCACGGCAATGCCCGTCAGCCATGGCGACAAGGCCGCCGCTGCCCAGGTATTGATGAGCAAGAACGAAAGCAGCACACCCAGCACGAAGCCCGCGGACATCAGCGCGATGTGCGATCGCCAAGCGCCCCGACGGATGGCCCGGCCCTCGGGCTCGACCTTGCGCATCCACTGCTTGTCGCCGGGTTGCACGATGTCCACATCGCCCTGAGCCTGGCGCAAGGACTCGGCGGCCGCTGCGGCCTGTCTGCCGTCGCCGAACAGCGCGGCCACCAGGGTGAGGGACTTTTCAGCGAACAGCGGGTTGGTCTGCGAGCTCATGCGCGGCGCTCCTGTGGCGGTGGGCCGCTACTTGCGCCCCGGTTCCCGATGCTGCGCAGTCGGCGCCACGCTGGCCGTCGGCCGATTGCGTCAGTAGCTGTAGGACGGCATCGCGGGCAGCTCCCTGGAGTGCCTTTCCGCCCGGACAGCTGCCCGCCTTGCGCCGACAATCCCACGCTGCCGATGCAACTCTTCGACTTCACCGCTGACCCGAACGCCGCGCAATCCTGGCATGCCATCGACGACCGCGTGATGGGCGGCCGGTCACGCAGCCGTTTGCGACATGAACCCGCGGGCCACGCCGTCTTCGAGGGCGAGGTCTCGCTGGAGGGCAACGGCGGGTTTGCTTCGGTGCGGTCGAGCCCCGGAAGCCGCGGTCAGCCCGGCGCGACGGCCTGCCTGCTCGAGGTGCGCGGCGATGCCAAACAGTTCAAGCTCAGCCTGTTGAGCGACGACCGGTTCGACAGCTTGAACTACCAGGCCACTTTCGCAACCACGGGCGACGATTGGCAAACCGTGAGGCTCCCACTTGCCGCATTCCGCGCCAGCTTTCGCGGCCGCGAGGTCGCCGGGGCGCCGGCACTCGACCCCGCGCGCATTCGACAGGTCGGGTTGATGATTTCCGCGCGGCAAGCGGGCACTTTTGCGCTCGCCATTCGCCGGATCAGCCTGGTTTGACGCGGCGCCGTCATCGGAGAAAACCGTCTGCAAGAAACGCCCGGCAGCCAGGTGTCTTGCCGCCGGGCGGGGTTCTGTCCGCCTATCTGCCCGGCAACTTCCGGGACGCAGCGCTGATGTCGGCAGCGATGCTGTCGAGCGCTAGCGACAGCCGATGCCACTGCGCAGCGAATTCGAAATCAGCCACCGTGAAACCAGCGGCCGATCTGATGGCCGCAAAAGTCGGTATCAACTCGGCAAGTGCAGCCCTCAAGTCAGCGGAACGCTGTGGGGCTGGGTCTTTCTGCGCAAGCGTTTGCTGCGTATTCGCTTGCAATCGCAATGACGGTTCCGTGGGCGTGAGCGTCGGTCCACCGCTCGACGTTCGCGCAGCACCGGTGGCGGCCGAAGTGGTGGCCGAACTGCTGGCCGCAAAGATCAACGTGACGGGTGGCGGCTTGTTCTGTCTGCGCTTGGCGCGTCGCACAGGCGTCGAAGCCGCAACGTCGCGGCTGCGCACATCTTGCGCGTTTGCGGGCTGGGTATCGCGCAGCGGCAGACTGAACTCGACGGATTCAGGCTTCAACAAGAAGACGCGGGGAACCTTCGGCGCCGATTGTTGAAGCTCTGTGGAAATGTCGGCGGCAGAAAACGAGGTCAGGGCCGCATTCGTGCCATCGGGGCGGACTGCCACCCGTTTCGCGCGCAAGACCGTGATTTCTGGCGCGTCCGTGCCGAAGAGCAGTTGCGGGGGCGGCAACGCTGGTGCGAACGCGGCCTCGGCCGCCAGCCGGGCGGCGCTTTTCATCTCATTGGACGGGTGGTGTGCTCGTTGCATCGAACCATGGGCGCCGTAACTCGCGCCGAAAGAAAAGACTGGGTTTCGGAGAAGGCCGTTTCAACCAGGGTGCCGCAAACAGCAGCGGGGGTCTTCTTCTGGAACAGAACGGCGCAGAACCTCGACTTTATCCCGCTGGGCTTGTGTCTGCATTACAGGTGCGGGGCTTGTTTGAGGCTTGTTTGGGGCTTGTCTGGGGCTGGACGACCATGACGCGATCATCTTCCTCCTCAGGCTCGTCGCTGCCGCCGCCTCGCACTGCGTTCAAAACCCTGAGGAACCAATGAGCGCCGGCTCCCACCTAAAAATGCCGATGGAAAAAGGAGCATTTCATGACCGACAACCTGCTCGACAAGATCAAAAAATTCGATGATGCGCGCCCGGGCATTCCAGGGGAGCACTGGCTGGCGCTGGGCGGGGCCGTGGCCTTGTGGCTGGCGACCAGACGGCATCCGTCGGTCGTGGTCCGTGTGCTCGGTTCCATGGCGGGCACCGCGCTCGTCGCCCGCGCAGCGACTGGACGGAAGGTGCCCGGCAGTTTGCTGCGCTGGCTGCCCTTCGAGCACGGCAGGCGGGGCTGAACGGCGCTGCGCGATCCGCGCCGTCGGCGCTGCGAAACGCTGGGCCTCATGCCGCCGTCACGCCGGTGGTCCATCCTATTTGCCGCCTGGCCCTGGCGTCCCGGAGTCTTCGTACTTGCGCTGTAGCTGGTCGGTCTCCCGCTCGAGCTCCTTCTTCAACTCATCGGTGCGGGCGTTCACCGAGTTGCCGGTACGTTCGCGATCCAGGCGCGCTGCCTCGCTGTGGTCAATGTCTGCTTTGCTGCTCATGGGGGCTCCGTCGGTGGGCTGCGTTGTCCAGGGTCCGGCGTCGGCTGGTGGCCCTGCCTCAGCTTCGACGAGCGGCCAGCGCGCGCACGTCGGCTGGTGCTACGCCCGGTCGTAGGACAAGGCCCCGTGGGGCCGTGGCCGACATGCGAGCTATTTCGCCGCCATCGCTTCCTTCAGCCCCGGCGCGAACTCGGCGCCGTGGCGCACCTGCGCCGTGCTCGGCTTCAGCACATCGCCCATGCCCTCGGCGCGGCCGCCAAGGCAGCGCGCTAGGAAGTTCTCGGTCACGGCGTTGAAGGCGATGTTGTTAACCGGCCGCGCAAAGCCGTGGCCTTCGTCGGGGAAGACGATGTAGGTCACGGGGATGTTGCGGGCCTTCATGGCGTCGACGATCTGGTCGCTTTCGGCCACGTTCACGCGCGGGTCGTTGGCGCCCTGGCCGATGAGCAGCGGGCGAATGATGTCGCCAGCGAAGTTCAGCGGCGAACGTTCTTTCAGCATGGCCTGGCCCTCGGGCGTGGTGGGGTCGCCCATGCGGCGGTAGAGTTGCTTCTTGAAGGCTTCCCAGTACGGCGGAATGGTGCCCAGCAGCGTGAACAGGTTGCTCGGGCCCACGATGTCCACGCCGCAGGCAAATTCCTTGGGCGTGAACGCCAGCCCGGCCAGCGTGGCATAGCCGCCGTAGCTGCCGCCCATGATGGCCACCTTGTCCTTTTGCGCCACACCGCGCTGCACCGCCCACTGCACGGCGTCGAGCAGGTCGTCTTGCATCTTGCGGCCCCATTGAAGGTCGCCGGCATTGGTGAAGCTCTTGCCGAAGCCGGTGCTGCCGCGGAAGTTCACGCTCAGTACGGCGTAGCCGCGGTTGGCCAGCCACTGGTGGTAGCTGTTGTAGCCATAGTCGTCACGCGCCCAGGGGCCGCCGTGCACCAGCAACACCATCGGCACGGGCTGGTGCGGCTTGCCTTGTGGGTCGGGCTTGGCGTCTGACTTGGCATCTGACTTGGCGTCGGGCTGGCCGCTCATCGCGCTGGCCGGCACGGTCAGGTAGCTCACCATCGTCAGCCCGTCGCGCGTCTTGATCTCGTGCGCCTGCATCGGCACCAGCGGCGCGCCGGCCAGTTCGGGCCGCGTGTCGTAGAGCTTGCTCAAGCGGCGCGCCTTGCGGTCGTACAGATGCACCGCCGGCGGGCTGGTCACGGCGTCCACCGCGACCAGCCACTTGTCGTCGGCCTCGGTGCGCGAGGTGATGGTGAATTCGCCGCTGATCTCGCGCGCCAGGAAATCGAGGTCGGGCTTGATGGCCGGGTCCAGCGCCACGGGCTCGCTCTTCAGGTAGTTCACCGAATAACCCTGCACACGTCCTGTCCGGGGGTCGAAAAGCCCGTCGCTGATGTCGGCACGGCGGTCTTGCGCCACCACGGTGGTCTGGCCGGTGGCCACGTCCTGCGCCAGCAGCGCGGCGGTGTCGCGGCCGCGCGCGTCCAACCAGTACAGCGTCTTGCCGTCGGCGGTGTAGGTGAGCGGTACCGTGGTCTGGCTGTCTTCCAGGCCCACGCTGACCATGGGCGTGGCTTCGACCTTGTTGTCGCTGATGCGGAAGTAGTCGCTGCCGCCAGCGGCATTCGGGCGGCTGGCCAGGCGCAGGTTCAGGTCGCGGTCGGCGTTGAAGCTGCCATAGCCGTCGTTCTGCAGCACCAGCGTCAGCTCGCCGCTGTCCAGGTCGAGGCTGTGCACGTCATGAAAGCGCGGGTCGCGGTTGTTCAGGCCGATGAGCACCCGGTCCTTCACCTTGGGGCTGATGCCGATGACGCGCACCACTGTTTTCTCGAAGGGGGTAAAGCTCTTCAGCGCGCCGCTGGCCACGTCGACGCCATAAAGGCGGAAGTTCTCGTCACCGCCCTTGTCGTTGACGTAGAGCAGGGTCTTGGAATCGGGCGACCAGAAAGAGCTGCGGATGGGCCGCAGACGTTCGTTCGTCAGCGCGCGCGCCTGCTCGGGCTTGTCCAGCGGCGCCACCCACAGGTTGAGCACGCCTTCGCGCGGGGCCACCCAGCTGAGCCAGCGGCCGTCGGGGCTCAGGCGGCCACCGGCCTTGCTGGGGTTGCCGAAGAACTTGGCGCGTTCGATCAGCGGCACGGTGCCGCTGGCCGGCGCGGTGGTCTGGGCGTGCAGCGGCAGGATGGCAGCGCACAGCAGTGCGGGAAAAAGGGAAGGGAGAAGCGCGGGAAAAAGCGCGGGCAGAAAGCGGTGGGTCATCGGGTAGCTCCGGGGCGAAAAAGGCGCTGATTGTCGCGCCCGTGTCCGGCCGGCCGCCGGCCCTTGCGATGAACTGCAGGCTCAGTGGTACCGGCCGCCGCGGCCACCGCGCGGCTTGGGCTCGGCAGCGGGCGCGGTGCTTGCGGGCGCTGTCTTTTCCGGCTTCGTGTTGGCCGGCGGAGTGGTTCCCAGCGCTGCCTGCGCGCGCGCACTGGCCTGCACCGCCAGCGCCGGCCCGCTGACGCCAGCGAACAGCGCTGCGGCGCGCACCTTGATCTCGAGCAGCTCGCTCGCGCTTACCGAGTACTGGCCGGTGACGATGTTCACCTCGATGCGGAACTCCACGTCCTTGCCGTTGTTGGAAAGCGTGCCGCAGGTGAATTCGTAGTCTTCGCTCTCGAAGGGCAGGCCCTGGGTGTCGATGTCGTAGTCCTCGTACTCGATGCGGCCGATCTCGCCACTGGCAAGGTTCAGCAGGCCGTTGGAGGTGATGACCTCTTCGGTCAGTTCATCGGCGATCGAGATCGGCACTTTCAGATCCACGGGAAGTCCTCGCAATGTCAGACCGCCCATTCTGAGGCCTGCCAGTGGTGGGTGCTCGCGCAGCGCTTACAGTGCCCCGATGCCCCTGAACTACGCGCGCTTTCTGGTCGGCCGCCAGCGCACGGTGGCGGCCAACCGCCAACTGGGCTGGGTACTGGCCTTCACGGCAGGCGCCATCAACGCCGGTGGCTTTCTGGCGGTGCAGCAGTACACCTCGCACGTCACCGGCATCGTTTCGGCGCTGGCTGACAACTTCATTCTCGGGAAGATGGGCCTGGTGGTGGATGCGCTGGTGGCCGTGCTGGCCTTTCTGCTGGGCGCAGCGTGCTGCGCCGTGATGGTGAACTATGCGCGCCGCCGCGCCATGGCCAGCGAGTACGCGCTGCCGCTGCTGCTGGAGGCCGCGTTGATCCTCTGCTTCGGGCTGCTGGGGCCGCAACTGGCGCTGTACAAGGGCCTGCTGCTGCCTTTCACCGTGGTGCTGCTGTGTTTCATCATGGGGCTGCAGAACGCGGTGGTTACCAAGCTCAGCAACGCTGTCATACGCACCACGCACATGACCGGCATCGTCACCGACCTGGGCATCGAGCTCGGCAAGCTCGTCTACTGGAACCGCGACAGCGGCGCCACACCGCATGTACGCGCCGACCGCCAGCGCCTGGTCTTGCTGGGGGGCCTGCTCGGAAGCTTTCTCGTCGGCGGGCTGACGGGCGCCTTCGGCTTCAAGGCGCTGGGCTATGGCTTCACGGTGCCGCTGGCGGTGATGTTGACGGTGGTGGCGCTGGTGCCCGCCTGGGACGACCTGCGCCGCCGTCGTCGATGAGCCGTCCACCGGCACCGAGCGACGCAGCCCCGCGCTGCCGCCCGCGGCTGCGCCTGCGCACGCTGACACGCGGCGACGGGCTGCTGGGTTCACGCGCCACCACCGGCTTCGGGCCGCGCGGCGCGCAGTTCACGGTGGCGCAAGTGCACTTCACCTATGAACGCGCCCGTGCCGGCGCCTGTGCTGGTACCGGTGCTGGTACCGAAGCCTGGGCCGTGCCGGCGCCGCGCAGCGTGCTCAACACCCGCCCCTGGCCCGAACCGCCGGGCCGCGACCTCGCAGCCGAAGCCACCGCGGTTGATCAACTGTGGGCCACGGCCCTGCGCCCGCTGCCCGAGCACGCACCGCAGTGGCGCACGCCCGAAGCCGCGCAGGGGCTGGACGACCTGTGGAGCCTGCCCGAAGAAGGCCAGTGGGCGGATTTCTGGGCCGAGCAGGTGCCGCGTTTGCAGGCACTGGGCTGGCAGGTGCTGGTGCTGCCTGGCTTCGCGCACTTCAGCGTGCCGGTGCAGCGCTGGAAGCTGCTGCTGGATGCCGAAGACCCCGCCCGCGAGCCGGCCGAACCCATCGAGCGCCATGCCGCGAACGGCCAGGCTCTGGCACCGCTGCACGGCCCTGCCGGCCCCGGCGCGCAGGGCTCGTGGCGCATGAGCCTGGGTGTGGAAGTGGACGGCGAAACACTCGACCTGGCGCCGCTGCTGGCCGACCTGATACGCCGCGACCGCCGCTGGCTGCAGGCCGCCGAGCTGGCGCGCATCGACGATGAAGCGCTGATCACGCTGCGCGCACCGGGCGGCAAGCGCATCGACGCGCGCGCCGCGCCGCTGAAGGCCATCGTCGGCGCGATGCTGGACCTGCTGACCGACCCGCGGCGCACGGAAGGCCCGATCAAGCTCTCGGCCTGGGAAGCAGCCAACGTGCAGGCGCTGCAGCAGTCGCTGATGGAGACCATGGCCGCGCGAGCCAGCAGCGGCGGGCGCGACGGCCCCGACTCGATGTGGCAACTGCAGGGCGACGCCGGCCTGGCGGCGTTGGCGCAACGCCTGCGCGGCGCCGGCAGCCCGCCTGCGGTGGAAGCACCCGCAGGGCTCGGCTTGACGCTGCGCCCCTACCAGCTGCACGGCGTGGCCTGGCTGCAATACCTGCGCGCGCAGGGCCTGGCGGGCATCCTGGCCGACGACATGGGCCTGGGCAAGACCGCGCAGGTGCTGGCGCACCTGTTGCTTGAAAAACACTCTGGCCGGCTGGACGTTCCGGCGCTCGTGGTGCTGCCCACCTCGCTGCTGGCCAACTGGCAGTCCGAGGCCGCGCGCCACGCGCCTGGCCTGCGCGTGCTGGTGCTGCAGGGCGACAGGCGCAAGGCCGCTTTTGAAGACATCGGCGGACATGACCTCGTCTTCACCACCTACGCGCTGGTCTGGCGCGACATCGATTTGCTGGCCGCGCAGGCCTGGCACCTGCTGGTGCTGGACGAAGCGCAGTTCGCGAAGAACGCCGGCAGCCGCGCCGCCGGCGCGTTGCGCCAGTTGCGCGCCCGCCACCGCCTGTGTGTGACGGGCACGCCGCTGGAAAACCACCTTGGCGAGTTGTGGACGCACTTTGACCTGCTGATGCCGGGCTTCCTGGGCGACGCGCGCACTTTCGCGCGCACATGGCGCAAGCCCATCGAGACCAACGGCGAGACGCAACGTGCCGAGTTGCTGGCGCGCCGTGTGCGGCCCTTCATCCTGCGCAGGCGCAAGGCCGAGGTGGCGCCCGAGCTGCCGCCCTTGACCGAGGTGATACGCCGCGTGCCGCTGCTGGGCCAGCAGCGTGCCCTGTACGAGAGCGTGCGCGTGGTGGTGGACGAGCAGGTGCGCAAGGTGCTGGCCAAGCAGGGTTTCGCGGGCGCGCAGATTGCGGTGCTGGATGCGTTGCTGAAGTTGCGCCAGGTGTGTTGCGACCCGCGCCTGGTGAAGGGCAGCAAGACGCCCGCCACGATGGAGCGCGCCAAGATGGCGCTGCTGATGACGATGCTGCCCGAGCTGCTGGCCGAAGGCCGGCAGGTGCTCGTGTTCTCGCAGTTCACCGAGATGCTGGGGCTCGTGATGGAAGAGCTGCAGGTGCTGCAACTGCCCTTTCTGCTGCTGAGCGGCGACGTGGCGCCCGGCCAGCGCGGCGAGGTGGTGCGCCGCTTCCAGGCCGGCGAGGTGCCGCTGCTGCTGGCCAGCCTGAAGGCCGGCGGCGTGGGCCTGAACCTCACCGCGGCCGAGGTGGTGATTCACCTCGACCCGTGGTGGAACCCGGCAGTGGAAAACCAGGCCACGGCGCGCGCCCACCGCATCGGGCAGCACAAGCCGGTCTTTGTCTACAAGTTCGTCGCCGAGGGCAGCATCGAAGAGCGCCTGCTGGCCCTGCAGGCGCGCAAGGCGGCACTGGCCGAGGGCGTGCTGGGGCAGGACGCAGCCTTGGCGCCGAAGTTCGGCGAAGACGATCTGCGCGGTTTGTTGCTGCCGCTGGCTGGGGGGGCGAACAATGCGAACAGCGCGGGCTGAGGTAGAACCGCGCCATGCGCAAGAACAGCAGCAGCAGCAACAACAACAACCACAACGGTGGCGGCGGCCTCGTCTATTCCACCGACACGGGCCGCATGTGCCCGGCCTGCCGGCAGCCGCTGGCAAGCTGCGTCTGCAAAGCGCTGGCGAAGGCCGTGCCAGCAGGCGACGGCGTGGCGCGTGTCACGCGCGAAAAGCAGGGCCGCGGCGGCAAGACGGTGACCGTGGTGCGAGGCCTGGCGCTGGACGCCGAGAGCCTGGCTGCCTTGGGCAAACGCCTGCGTGCAGCCTGCGGCGCCGGCGGCACGGCCAGGGACGGTGTGCTGGAAGTGCAGGGCGACCACGCCGACAAGGTGCTGGCGCTGCTGCTGGCCGAGGGGCACAAGGCCAAACGCGCGGGCGGGTGAGCGCGCCTGCCGAGCCCCGACTCCTGACCTGCAGCGGGGCTGCCACACGTTCGCACCGCTCGCGGCATCATGCAGGCCGCAACCCCGGGAGCGCTGTCTTGACCCTGAAGTCCAAATTCTTCGCCGGCGCCGCCGGCATCGCCCTGCTGCTGAGCGGCGCCGCCCGCGCCCAGAACACAGATACACCCGCCGCTTCGCTGCCGTTGTGGGAGGTGGGCGCGTTTGCTTTCGGCGTTTCGCAGCAGGCGTACCCCGGCTCCGACAAGCAGCTCACGCGCGGGCTGGTGCTGCCCTACGGCCAGTACCGCGGCCGCTTTCTGCGTGCCGACCGCGAAACCGCCGGTCTGCGCGCGGTGAAGACACCGCTTTATGAAGTGGACGTGGGTGTGGCCGCTTCTTTCGGCGGCAGCTCGTCGGAAATCGGTGCGCGCCGCGGCATGCCTGAACTGGGCACGCTGGTGGAGTTCGGCCCGCGCCTGAAGATCAAGCTCGGCAGTTGGGGTGAGGGCCGCAATGCGGGCCGCTGGCAGCTGGATCTGCCGCTGCGCGGCGTCTTCGACCTCACC
>JBBSCV010000016.1:0-22254 GCA_038249925.1 Burkholderiales bacterium | reverse complement strand
TCGGGCACGCCATCGGTGACATGACAGCCGAACTCGCCCAGCACCTGCGCCAGCATGCTGCCGGCCATGCGCTTCTTGCCCTGGCCCAGGTCCACCAGCACCAGGGTGGTGTCGCCGGGCTGCAGCTGCGGCGTGAGGGTGCCCCGCACGTCATCCAACGACACAAACGCAGTCACGATCAGCGAGACCGGGGCCGTCACCTGATGGCTGGTGCCCGCCTCCGACCAGCGTGTTTTCATCGACAGCGAGTCCTTGCCCACCGGGATGCCGATGCCGAGCGCCGGGCACAGTTCCAGACCCACGGCCTTCACGGTGTCATAGAGCGCCGCGTCTTCACCGGGCTCGCCGCAGGCGGCCATCCAGTTGGCGCTGAGCTTCACGCGCGGCAGCTCGATGGGCGCGGCAAGCAGGTTGGTGATGGCCTCGCCAACGGCCATGCGGCCGGAAGCCGGTGCGTCCAGCGCGGCCAGCGGCGTGCGCTCGCCGATGGCCATGGCCTCGCCGCGGAAGCCGCTGTAGTCGACCAGCGTCACGGCGCAGTCGGCCACCGGCACCTGCCAGGGGCCGACCATGGGGTCGCGGTGGCTCAGGGCGCCCACGGTGCGGTCGCCGATGGTGATGAGGAATCGCTTGCTTGCGACAGTGGGGTGGCGCAGCACGTCCAGCGCCACCATCTCGAGCTTCACGCCCGTCAGATCGAGCGCCGCTTCGCTGCGCGCCACGCGCTGCACGTCGCGGTGCATCTTGGGCGGCTTGCCGAGCAGCACGTCCATGGGCATGTCGATCACACGCTCGCCGGCGGGGCCGTCTTCCAGCACCAGTTCACGGGCGCTCGTGACCACGCCCACCAGCGCAAAGGGGCAGCGCTCACGCGCGGCCAACTGCTCGAAAATCGGCATCAGGTCGGGATCGATGGCCAACACGTAACGCTCCTGGCTCTCGTTGCACCAGATCTCTTTCGGCGCCAGGCCGCTTTCTTCGAGCGGCACCTTGCGCAGGTCGAAGGTGGCACCCTGCCCCGCGCCGTCCACGAGTTCCGGGAAGGCATTGCTGATGCCGCCGGCGCCCACGTCGTGGATGGCGAGCACCGGATTCGAGTCTCCAAGACTCCAGCAGTGATTGATGACCTCCTGCGCACGGCGCTGGATTTCGGGGTTGCCACGCTGCACGCTGTCGAAATCGAGCGCCGCCGTGTTGCTGCCCGCAGCCATCGAACTGGCCGCACTGCCGCCCATGCCGATGCGCATGCCCGGGCCGCCCAGTTGCACCAGCAGCGTGCCCGCGCCGAAGGGCAGTTTCTTCACCTGGCTGGCACTGATGCTGCCCAGCCCGCCGGCGATCATGATGGGCTTGTGATAGCCGCGTTGAACGCCGGCCACGGGCATCTCGAAGACGCGGAAGTAGCCGCCCAGGTTGGGCCGGCCGAATTCGTTGTTGAAGGCCGCGCCGCCCAGCGGGCCCTCGGTCATGATCTGCAAGGGGCTGGCGATGTGCGCCGGCTTGCCGATGGGCTTCTGCTCCCACGGCTCGTTCGTGCCAGGCAGGTGCAGGTTGCTGACGCTGAAGCCCGTCACGCCCGCCTTGGGCTTCGCACCACGCCCGGTGGCGCCTTCATCGCGAATCTCGCCGCCTGCACCCGTGCTGGCACCCGGGTAGGGGCTGATGGCGGTGGGGTGGTTGTGCGTCTCCACCTTCATCAGCACGTGCGTGATGTCGTCCCGCGCGCCATACACCGGCGCGTTGGTGAAACCTTGTGGCAGCCAGCGCGTGGCCGGCCCGCCTTCCATCACCGCTGCGTTGTCGTCGTAGGCGACGATGGTGTGCTGCGGCGAGACTTTCTCGGTATGGCGAATCATCCCGAACATCGACAGCGGCTGCTCGATGCCGTCGATGGTGAACTTCGCATTGAAGATCTTGTGGCGGCAGTGTTCGCTGTTGGCCTGCGCGAACATCATCAACTCGACATCGCTCGGGTTGCGGCCGAGTTGCTGGAAGGCGGCCACCAGGTAGTCGATCTCGTCATCGCTCAGGGCCAGGCCGAATTCGGTATTGGCCGAAACAAGCGCCGTTCTTCCGTGTTCAGGGCCGGCGCCCAGCACATTGACATGCGCCAGCGGCGCGGCGGGCTGCATGTCGAAGAGATGCGCCGCAGCTTCACGCTCGAAAGCCACGCTCTCAGTCATGCGGTCGTGCAGCACAGCGGCCACTGAGGCGCGCTCGTTGGCGTCCAGCGGCTTGGCAGAACCCAAGAGCGGGCTCTTCAGCGTGAGCCGGAATTCGGTGACGCGTTCCAGCCGGTGCAGCGCCAGGCCCACGTTGCGCGCGATGTCACTGGCCTTGCTGGACCACGGCGACACGGTGCCCAGGCGCGGCATCACCACCACCTGCTCGCCCCCGGTCACAGCGCCTGAGGCATCGCCGTATTGCAGCAGAGCGGCGAGCTTGTCGATGTCAGCGCGGGCCGGTTCCGCGTCGAAGGCCGCCCAGTGCACGAAGCGTGCAGCCACGCCGGTGATGCGCGGGCAGGCGGTCTGCAAGCGCGCCAGCAAGGCCTGGCTGCGGAAGGCCGAGAGCGCGGCACCGCCCTCGAAGTGCATCAGATGAAGCGGCGTGGCGGTCATGCGGGTCCGGGGCTGTTCCGGTGAGCGAGGGGGGAAGCCGATGATTTTAGAGGGCCGGTGGGATAATCCCGCGCATGGCCATCATCATCAAAACCAACGCCCAGATCGAGGGCATGCGCTTGGCCGGCCGGCTTGCCAGCGAAGTGCTGGACATGCTCGCACCGCACGTGCGGCCCGGTGTCACCACCCAGGAACTCGACCGCCTGGCGCACGAGCACATGGTCAACGTGCAGGGCGGCATTCCAGCCACGCTGGGCTACCAGCCACCGGGCTACCCTGCCTACCCGGCTTCCATGTGCACGAGCCTGAACGACGTGGTCTGCCACGGCATTCCTGACGACCGGCCGCTGCGCAACGGCGATGTCATCAACATCGACGTTACCGTCATCAAGAACGGCTGGCACGGTGACAACAGCCGCATGTACGTGGTGGGCGAAGGCAGCATCGCCGCCAAGCGCCTGTGCCAGGTGACCTTCGATGCGATGTGGAAGGGCATCGTCAAGGTGAAGCCTGGTGCGCGTCTGGGCGACATCGGCCACGCCATCCAGACCTTCGCCGAAACTGCCGGCTTCACCGTGGTGCGTGAATTCTGCGGGCACGGCGTCGGCGCCCGCTTCCACGAAGAACCGCAGGTGCTGCACTACGGCCGGCCGGGCACGCTGGACGAACTGGTGCCGGGCATGATCTTCACCATCGAGCCGATGATCAACGCCGGCAAGCGCGACATCAAGGAAGACCGCCGCGGCAACCGCCCCTACGACGGCTGGACCATCGTCACGCGCGACCGAAGCCTGTCGGCACAGTGGGAGCACAGCGTGCTGGTGACGGAGACGGGCTACGAGATTCTCACCGTCAGCGCGGGCAGCCCGCCGCCACCAGCGTTTGCGCCGCTCGGCTACGGCTCGGCGTTGGTGCCTGCGGCCTGCATGGCGCCGCTGGCCATGGTCACCTCCTGAGCCACGTGAAGGGCCTGGCCGAAGCCCCAGGCGACCTGGTCGCGCTGCGCGCACGTTTCCGCGACGGCAAGGCCCAACTGCTGGCGGGTTTCGGCGCCACGCGGGCCACCACCACGGCAGCTTCCAGCCTGGTTCGGGCGCTGGCCAGGCATGTCGACGCCACGCTCGCAGACCTGTGGCGCAGCGCCGGGCTGCCGGCAGCCGCGGCACTCGTGGCCGTGGGGGGCTACGGGCGCGGTGAACTGTTTCCGTACTCCGACGTCGACGTGCTGCTGCTGCTGCCCGACGGCTCCACGCCCCCCGACGAGGCCACAGCGGCCGCGGTGAGCGACTTCGTCACCGCGTGCTGGGACATCGGCCTGGAAATCGGCTCTTCGGTGCGCACCGTCGACGAATGCCTGGCCGAGGCCGCGCGAGATGTCACCGTGCAGACGGCGCTGCTGGAGGCGCGCCTCGTCTGCGGCGCGCGGCGGCTCTTCACCCGCTTCGCGCAGGCCCACACCGCCGCGATGGAC
The DNA here is from genome assembly GCA_038249925.1 of Burkholderiales bacterium. Classification (GTDB taxonomy): domain Bacteria; phylum Pseudomonadota; class Gammaproteobacteria; order Burkholderiales; family Burkholderiaceae_C; genus Rubrivivax. The sequence continues at coordinate 18,162 of JBBSCV010000016.1, read as the reverse complement.
CCCAAGGCCTTCCTGCGCGCCAAGACGCTGGAAATGCAGCAACGCCACGTGAAGTACGAAGGCACGCCCTATGCGCTGGAACCGAACTGCAAGGAGAGCCCGGGGGGTCTGCGCGACCTGCAGGTGGTGATTTGGGTGGCGCGCGCCGCCGGCCTGGGCCGCACCTGGGGCCAGCTGGCGAGCAACGGGCTGATCACCCCCTTCGAGGCGGCCCAGCTGATGAAACACGAGGGCACGCTGAAGCTCATCCGCGCGCGCCTGCACTGGGTGGCCGGGCGGCGTGAAGACCGGCTCGTCTTCGACCTGCAGACGGCCACGGCCGAGAGCTTCGGCTACCACGCCACGAAAGAGCAGCGCAGCTCTGAAGTGCTGATGCGGCACTACTACTGGGCGGCCAAGGCGGTGACGCAGCTGAACCAGATCCTGATGCTGAACATCGAAGAGCACGTCAACGGCTCGGCCGACGCGCCCATGCGCCCCATCACGGCGCGCTTCTTCGACCGTGCAGGCATGCTCGAAGTGGCGCACGACAACCTGTATGTCGAGAACCCGCACGCCATCCTCGAGACCTTTCTCGTCTTCGAGCAGACGCCCGGCCTGCAGGGCCTGAGCGCGCGCACGCTGCGCGCCCTGTACAACGCCCGCAAAAGCATGGGCGCCGAGTTTCGGCGTGACCCCTTCAACCGCGAACTGTTCATGGAGATCCTGCGTCAGCCCCATGGCCTCACGCATGCGATGCGGTTGATGAACCAGACCAGCGTGATGGGCCGCTACCTGTGGGCCTTCAGGCGCATCGTCGGGCGCATGCAGCACGACCTCTTCCACGTCTACACGGTCGACCAGCACATCCTGATGGTGGTGCGCAACGTGCGCCGCTTCTTCATCCCCGAGCACGCGCACGAATACCCCTTCTGCACCCAGCTCGCTGCGCAGTGGGACAAGCCCTGGCTGCTCTACGTGGCCGCCCTCTTTCACGACATTGCCAAGGGCCGTCGCGGCGACCATTCAGACCTCGGCGCGGTGGAAGCCCGGCGCTTCTGCCGCGCCCATCGCATCGGCCGCGAAGATACCCGGCTGATCGAGTTCCTCGTGCAGCACCACCTCACGATGAGCCGCGTCGCGCAGAAGGAAGACCTGTCCGACGCCGACGTCATCAGCAGCTTCGCCCAACTGGTGGCCACACCGCAGCGCCTGCTGGCGCTTTACTTGCTGACGGTGGCCGACATCCGCGGCACCAGCCCCAAGGTCTGGAACGCCTGGAAGGGCAAGCTCCTGGAAGACCTGTACCGCTACACGCTGCGCGCGCTGGGCGGCGCCCAGCCGAACCTGGACGCAGAGATCGAAGCCCGCAAGCAGGAAGCGCGGCAGAATCTGGCCCTGCACAGCGCCCTGCCAGGCACCGAAGAGCCGCTGTGGCAGACGCTGGAGGTGAGCTACTTCGCGCGCCACGACGCTGCCGACATCGCCTGGCATGCGCGCAGCCTGTGGCGCCATTTGAAGAGCACCGCCGCCATCGTCAACGCGCGCCCCAGCTCGGTGGGCGACGGCCTGCAGGTGCTGGTGTACTCGCCCGACCGGCCCGACCTCTTCGCGCGCATTTGCGGTTACTTCGACAACGCCGGCTTCAGCATCCTGGACGCCAAGGTGCACACCACGCGCACCGGCTATGCGCTCGACACCTTCCAGGTGGTGGCCACGCAGCACTGGACCGATGCCGGCACCGACCATGAACTGAAGTACCGCGACCTGATTTCTCTGGTGGAAACGCAGATGGGCCTGGCGCTGGCAAGCGTTGGCCCGCTGCCCGAGCCCCGCAGCGGGCGTGTTTCGCGGCGCGTGCGCAGCTTCCCCGTCACGCCGCGTGTGTCGCTGGCGCCCGATGAACGTGCACAGCGCTGGCTGCTCACGGTATCTGCCAGCGACCGCTCTGGCCTGCTCTACGCCATTGCGCGCGTGCTGGGCCGCAACCACGTCAACCTGCAGCTGGCCAAGATCACGACGCTGGGCGAAAGGGTGGAAGACACTTTCCTCGTCGACGGACCCGAACTTCAAAAGAGCAAGGCTCAGTTGCGCATCGAGAGCGAGTTGCTCGACGCCGTGGCTGCGCCCGGCAGCTGATGCGCACAGCACCATGAGCCTGCGCCGCATCACCGCTGCCGACGCGCTGGCGCAGCTGGCCGGCTTCGACACCATCATCGACGCGCGCAGCGAAAGTGAACATGCCGAAGACCGCCTGCCCGGCGCCGTGAACTGGCCGGTACTCCACGATGCGCAGCGCGCCGACATCGGCACCCAGTACAAGCAGGTCTCGCCCTTCGATGCGCGCAAGCGCGGCGCGGTGATGGCCGCACGCAATATCGCCAGCCATATCGAGACACACGCCGCTGAGCTGGAGCGAAGCTGGAGGCCGCTGGTGTATTGCTGGCGCGGTGGCCAGCGCTCGGGCGCGCTGGCACAAGTGCTGGGCGAAATCGGCTTTCAGGTGCATGTGCTGGAAGGCGGCTACCGCGAGTTCCGCCGCGCCGTGCTGGCCGAGCTGGAAACGCTGCCAGCGCAGATCAGCTTTCGCGTGTTGTGCGGCCGCACCGGCAGCGCCAAGAGCCGGCTGCTGCAGACCCTGGCCAGCCAAGGCGGGCAGGTGCTCGACCTCGAGGGCCTGGCCTGCCATCGGGGCAGCGTGCTGGGACCCGAGCCCGGCCGGCCCCAGCCTTCGCAGAAGGCCTTCGAAACCGCATTGTGGCAAGCGCTGCGCAGCCTCGACCCCGCGCGGCCGGTGTTCGTCGAGGGCGAAAGCCGCACCATCGGCCGCCTGCGCCTGCCCGAAAAATTGCTGGACGCCGTGCGCGCCGCGTCCTGCCTGCAGGTGCAGATGCCACTGGCTGCGCGGGTGCAGTTTCTGCTGCAGGACTACGCGCATTTCGTGACCGACACCGAAAGCTTCTGCGCCCGCTTGGCCGCGCTGCGTGAAGTGCGCGGCGCTGCGGTGGTGGAAGACTGGCAGGCCCGGGTCCGCGCCGGGCAACTGCAGGGTGTGGTGCAGGAATTGCTGACGCTGCACTACGACCCGGTCTACGAACGGTCGATGCAGCGCAACTTCCCCCACTACGCGCAAGCTGTGACGGTGGCCTTGCCCGACGGCGACGCCGCCACGCTGCAGGCCACGGCGCTTGCCATCACCGAGGGGGCTTTCGATGTCCTTGCCTGAACAACCCTCCACGCCCTTGCGCGTGCAGGCCGTGCCTGCCGGCCGCCCCTGGCGCTGGCTGGCCCTGGGCTGGGCCGACCTCATGCGTTGCCCGCTGCCCGGCCTGGTGCACGGCCTGGCCGCGGCGCTTTTCGGTGCGCTGCTGCTGTTGGCAGCGGGCAACCGCTTCTGGGCGCTGGCGGGCAGCTTCAGCGGCTTTCTGCTCGTGGCGCCTGTGGTGGCCACCGGCCTCTATGCCGTCAGCCGCGCGCTGGAACGTGGCCGGCCGGCCACGCTCGGCACGGCGCTGGCAGCGTGGTGGCCGAAGGACCACCGGCTGGTGGTGTTCGGCCTGCTTTTGGCGCTGGCCGGCACTGGCTGGGTGCTGACATCGGCCTCGCTGATCACGCGCTTTGCCGACGCGCCGGTGAACAGCCCGGCCGACTTTCTTCGTGTGGTGGTGCTCAACGAACAGAGTCTGCTGTTCGAAGCCTGGCTGCTGCTGGGCAGCGTGCTGGCCGCGCCGATGTTCGCGAGTTCCGTGGTCGCCATCCCGCTGCTGCTGGACCGCCCGCACAGCGTGAAACAGGCCGTCGTCACGAGCGTGAACGCAGCGCTGGCGAGCCCGGCGGCCATGGCGCTGTGGGCCACGCTCATCCTCGTGCTGACGCTCATCGGCATGGCCAGCTTCATGGTTGGCCTGGTGGTGGTGGTGCCCTGGCTGGCACATGCCAGCTGGCACGCCTATCGCGATCTGGTTCCCCAGGCAGACGCCGGTGAAGCAGGGAAGCAAGGCAAGGCAGGCAAGGCACGCAAGGCAGGCAGACGCTGATGTTCGGCTACAGCGAAGAACAGATTGCGGAGTTCGGGCTCACCTTCGGGGTGGGCGCGTTCATGGCCTACATGGCCTTCATCATCTGGCAGCTCGCGCGCGAATCCAAGGCCGGGCGCTTCGGCACCTTCGTGCTCTTTCTGGCTCTGGGCTTCGGGCTGGTGGGCTTTCTGGCCAAGAGCGTCATCAAGTTCTTCATCGAAGGCAGCTGAGCGCGCCGCACCAGGCACAACGGGCGCCTGCAGGCGCCCGTCGGTCATGAATCAGTCGTCGAAGGGACGACGAAACACATCAACCCATGTGCATGCCGCCGTTGCAGCTGAAGTCTGCACCGGTGGAGAAGCCCGAATCTTCGCTGGCGAGCCAGGCCACGATGGAGCCGATCTCCTCGGGCATGCCCAGGCGCTTCACCGGAATGGTGGCGACGATCTTTTCCAGCACCTCGGGCTTGATGGCGCGCACCATGTCGGTGCCGATGTAGCCCGGGCTCACGGTGTTCACCGTCACGCCCTTGCTGGCCACTTCCTGCGCCAGGGCCATCGTGAAGCCGTGCATGCCGGCCTTGGCGGCGCTGTAGTTGGTCTGCCCGGCCTGGCCCTTTTCGCCGTTCACGCTGCTGATCTGAATGATGCGGCCCCAGCCCTTTTCCACCATGCCGGGCACCACCTGCTTGGTGACGTTGAACATGCTGTTGAGGTTGGTGTCGATGACGGCGTGCCAGTCTTCCGGCGTCATCTTCAGGAACATGCGGTCGCGCGTGATGCCGGCGTTGTTCACCAGCACGTCGATGGCGCCGTGGTGTTCGCGCGCCTTGTTGAAGGCCTCCACGGTGCTCTGCCAGTCGGCGACATTGCCGACCGACGCAAAGAACTCGTAGCCCAGCGCCTGCTGCTCGCCCAGCCACTTGGCGTGGTCGCGGCTGGGGCCGCAGCCGGCGATGACGCTGAAACCCTCTTTCGCCAGGCGCTGGCATATGGCGGTGCCGATGCCACCCATGCCGCCGGTCACGTAGGCCACTTTCTTGCTCATTTTTCTCTCCATTGGTCAGACAGGTCTAGGTTCGCCGGCCGCCGCGCTGCGGTCAATCGGGTTCGCCCGGGGATGCGATGAGTTGCTTCGACGTTCCAGCGCCATGCCCGGGCAGGCTCAGGCCTTGGCCTTGACGTAGCGGCCCGGGGCAGGCTCGATGGCCTTGAACTTGGCACTGCCCGGGGTCTTCGGGGCGTTGATGAGTTTGCCGGCCTGTGGCTTCAACCAGTCGGCCCACACCGGCCACCAGCTGCCTGGGTGCTCGGTCGCGCCGGCAAACCAGGCCTCGGCGGTGGTAGGCAGCTTGCTGTTCGTCCAGTGGCTGCGTTTGCCCTTGGCTGGCGGGTTGATGACACCGGCGATGTGCCCGCTGGCGCCCAGCACGAACTGCCGCTTCCCCTTGAACAGCGGCACCGAGGCATAGGCAGCAGTCCAGGGCACGATGTGGTCTTCACGCGAGCCGTAGATGAACAGAGGCGCCTCGATGGCGCCGAGATCGACCCTTTCGCCGCACACGGTCAGCTTGCCCGGCTGTTTCAGCTCGTTCTGAAGGTAGGTATGGCGCAAATACCAGCAGAACATCGGGCCCGGCAGGTTGGTGCTGTCGCCGTTCCAGTACAGCAGGTCGAAGGGCGGCGGTGCTTCGCCTTTCAAGTAGTTGGCGACGACGTAGTTCCACACCAGGTCGTTGGGGCGCAGGAAGCTGAAGGTGGTGCCCAGTTCCTGGCCCTTCAGCAGACCGGGGCCGCCGGGGGCTCCTTCACCCAGCGTCATCTCGCGCAAGCGCACCGAGGCTTCGTCGATGAAGATGTCGAGGATGCCGGTGCTTTCGAAATCCAGCAGCGTGGTCAGCAGCGTCACGCTGTGCGCGGCCTGTTCGCCGCGCGCGGCCAGCACAGCCAGCGCGGTGCACAGCAGCGTGCCGCCGACGCAGAAGCCCAGCGTGTTGATGTGGGGCTGCCCGCTGATGGCCTGCACCGCGCGGATGGCTGCGATGGGCCCTTGCTCGATGTAGTCGTCCCAGGTCTTGTGCACCAGGCTTTCGTCGGGGTTGCGCCAGCTCACGACGAAGGTGCGGTGCCCTTGCTCGACGGTGTAGCGGATGACGCTGTTGTCGGGCTGCAGGTCGAGGATGTAGTACTTGTTGATGCAGGGCGGCACGAAGAGCATCGGCCGCTCGTGCACCTTGGCGGTGAGCGGCTTGTATTCGATGAGCTGGAAGAGTTCGTTCTCGAAGACCACGTGGCCGGCGGTGGTGGCCACGTTGCGGCCGACCTCGAAGACGCTTTCATCGGTCTGCGAGACATGGCCCTTCTTCAGGTCTTCGAGCAGATGCTGCATGCCGGTGGTGATGCTCGCGCCCTGCGAATCCACGGCCTTCTTCAGCGCGTCGGGGTTCAGCGCCAGGAAGTTGCTCGGGCTGGCCATGTCGATCCACTGCTGCACCGCGAAGCGGATGCGTGCCTTGGTCTTCGCGTCGCCCTCCACGCCCTCGGCCAACTGCTTCAGCGCGCGGGCGTTCAGCAGGTACATCTGCGCCGTGAAGGCCGAGGCAGGGTTGGCCAGCCATTCATTGCTGCCGAAACGACGGTCGGCGATGGGGCCGGGCTTGACGTCCAGATCGCCATTCAGGGCGTGAAGCGAGCCGTTCCAGACCTCGGTGGCACTCTTCAGGTAGTCGGCCTGGATCTGCGCCAGTTGCTGCAGAGGCAGGTTCAGCCCCGCCATGGACTTGAAAATGTCCCCTACGGCAGCCCCGACAGCCTGCATCGGGGCAGCGACCGGGGGCGTGGCTGCGCTAGGCTTGTCTTTCACGGTGTTGTCTCCTCTTGGGGTTTTGCGGGTTTCGCGACCATACGGGGGCCGCAAGGTGCGCCCACAGGCCCGTGCCCAAGCTTCACCTTCTACGCTGCGGCGCTGACATTGTCATGACGCAGCGCCTCACTTTAGCGGCCGCAAGGCCCGGTCTTCTTCGGGTTCCCCCATGTACCTCGTTGCCATTGCCTGGATGTATGTCGTGCTGATGATGGCGGTGGCCGAGGCCGTTTCGCCGCAGGGCTCGGTGCTGGGCGCCTTCTTCACCTTTCTGCTGTACGGCTTGCTGCCGCTGTCCATCGTGCTCTACATCATGGGCACACCGGGCCGGCGCCGCGCACTGCGTGCTGCCGAGGCTGAGGCCGATGCGGCCGCAGCCGCTGCCGCGCTTGCTTCAGCGCCGCCAGACGGCAGCAGCCATGCGCCCGGTGACCCCGTCGCGGCGGAAAGAAAAGAAGCTTGAGGGCGACTGCACCGTGCAGATGCCGGCATCGGTGATGTTCTGGACGCCGGCTGCAACCAGGCGCTCAGCCGCCAGCAGGGGCAGATTGGCGAGCCAGCGCGCTGCGCCATCTGCGCGCGGGCTGTAGACAAAGCGGCGCGCATCGGGTGAGGTGGGGCTTTCGGCAAACGCCTGCAGTACATCAGCACCCACTTCGAACTCGCGCGGGCCGATGCAGGGGCCCAGCCAGGCCAGCACCTCGGAAGGCGGCACCTGCTTGCTCTCACACAGCGCCTGCACCGTGGCCTGAAGCACCCCGGCGGCCAGGCCGCGCCAGCCGGCGTGGGCTGCAGCGACGGCCGAGCCATCGCGCAGCGTGAACAGTACCGGCAAACAGTCGGCCACCTGCACGGTGCAGGCCACGCCGATGTCGGTGGTCCAGGCGGCGTCGGCCGGCTCGCTGGGCGTGCTGTCACCACCAGCATGCAGGCGCAGCACGTTCACGCCATGCACCTGGCGCAGCCACACCGGCCGGGCAGAGAGGGCCTGTGCGAAGCGCGAACGGTTCTCGGCCACGTCTGCAGGCGCATCGCCCACGGCCACGCCCAGGTTCAGGCTGCTGCAGCGACCACTGCTGACGCCACCTGCACGCTGGCTCATCGCGGCGCCGATGCGGGCCGGCGCAGGCCATGCAGGTTGCAGCAGCGGCAGCGGCAGGCCACTCACTCCGCGTCGGGGCAGTGGCCAGGCGCGGTACCTTCGAACGCGGGCAAGGCCATGCAGGCCGCGAAGACCCGCATCACGTTCGGCACATGTTCCAGCCGACATTCGAAACGCTGGGCGTTGAAGACTTGCGGCACCAGGCAGCAGTCGGCCAGCGTGGGCGTGTTGCCGTGGCAAAACGTACTGGGCGCAGCGGCCAGCTGACGCTCCACCACCTCGAGGCCGGTTTCCACCCAGTGGCGGTACCAGCGGTTCTTGTCGTCCTCGCTCACCTTCAGGTCGCGCACCAGGTAGCGCAGCACACGCAGGTTGTTCAATGGGTGAATTTCGCAGGCGATGTCCAGCGCCAGCGCGCGCACCCGGGCTCGCTCGACGGGCGTGGCGGGCAACAGCGGCGGCTGCGGGTGGGTTTCGTCGAGATACTCGATGATGGCCAGCGACTGCGTCAGCGACTGCCCTTCATCACGCAGCAGCGGCACCAGGCGGCTGGCAGACACGGCGCCGTAGCTTTCGCCGAGGTGTTCGCTCTGGGCCAGCTGCACCGGCAGGTAGGTGTAGTTCAGGCCCTTCAGCGCCAGCGCGATGCGCACGCGGTACGAGGCCGAAGATCGAAAGTAGTTGTAGAGCTCCATAGCGGGCCCTCCTGCAGGTTGTTGGTTTACTGCACGGCCACTCTGAGTGTGCCCAGGCCCGCCACGGCGCCTTCCATCACGCTGCCGCGCACCACCGCGCCCACGCCCGCCGGCGTGCCGGTGAAGATGAGGTCACCGGGTTGCAAGGTCCACGCCGCGCTGAGCTGCTCGATGGTCTCGTTCACGCTCCAGATCAGATCCTTCAGGTCGCCCTGCTGTTTCACCGTGCCATCCACCGCCAGCGTGATGGCGCCGCTGAGCAGTTCACCGGTCTTCGCCATAGGGACGATCGGGCCGATGGGTGCGCTTTGGTCGAACGCCTTGCCGATGCACCAGGGGCGGCCCTGCTTCTTCATCTCGTTCTGCAGGTCGCGGCGGGTCATGTCCAGCCCCACCGCATAACCCCAGATGTGCGTGGCAGCGTCGGCAGCAGAAATATTGCGGCCGCCAGTGCCGATGGCCACGACGAGCTCGATCTCGTGGTGCAGGTTGTGCGTCAGCGAGGGGTAGGCGATGCGGCCCGTTTCGCCCTCGGGCACGGCCACGATGGCATCGGCCGGCTTCATGAAGAAGAAGGGCGGCTCACGGCCGGTGAAACCCATCTCCACGGCGTGATCGGCATAGTTGCGGCCCACGCAATAGACGCGGTGCACGGGGAAGCTGCCCCCACCAGCGACAGGCACGGCAACCGGGGCGGGCGGGGCGAAGACGAAGCTCATGGCAGCAGCAGGTTCGGGGTGTGCAGGGCGCGGATGATGATGCCATGTACCTCGTGGGCTGTGCCGAGCCGAGTGCTACGCGGTTCAGACCGCCCCGCTACACTGAACCGCATGATCATGCCCCGCCGCATCAAGCATTGCCGGGTCTGCGGCGCGGTGGTGGCCTACCGCATGCCTGCCGACGACAACCGCGAGCGTGCCCTGTGCAGCGCCTGCGGTGAGATCCACTACGAGAACCCCATCAACGTGGTCGGCACGGTGCCGGTGTGGGATGCGCAGGTGCTGCTGTGCCGCCGCAACATCGAACCGCGTTTCGGCCTGTGGACGCTGCCCGCCGGCTTTCTGGAACTCGGTGAAAGCACGGCCGAGGGCGCGCTGCGCGAGACCGTGGAAGAAGCCGGCGCCCGCATCGAGATGCAAGGTCTCTTCACCGTGTTCAACGTGGTGCGTGCGGGCCAGCTGCATCTGTTCTACCGCGCACGCATGCTCGACGCCACGCTCGACCCCGGCCCCGAGACCATCGAGGCCCGCCTCTTCCGTGAAGATGAAGTGCCGTGGGACGAGCTTGCGTTTCGCACCGTGCGGCAGACGCTGGAGCACTTCTTCGAAGACCGGCGCAACGGGCACTACGGCGTGCACGCCGGCGACATCGCCTAGCCCGCTTGGGAGCCCGCTCCGGAGCCCGCGGCGCCTTCTGCGCCCTCGGCGGGCCGCACTGCAGCGCCACTGACACCGTCGACGCCCAGTTCCCACAAGGCATGCGTCTGCGCGGCGTCGTCCACCGCACTCGCCAGCACCGTGAGGCCCAGGCCGTGGATCAGCGCCACCAGGCTCTGCACATAGCCGCGCAGCGTGGCATCTTGGGCCAGCCCCTGCAGCGCCCGGGCGTCCAGCGTCACGTGGCGAACGCCTGCGGCTTTCAAAGCCGGCAGATGCCGGGCCAGATCGGCCATCGGCCCCATGCCGACGCGCACGCCCCAAGGGCGCCAGGCCAGCGCCGCAGCAGCCAGACCGGGAAGGACGGCGGCATCGGTCAAGGATTCAGCACATTCGATGGCCAGCAGGCCGGCCGATGCCGGGGCTCGGGCCAGACGTGAAGCTACCTCGGGGATGAACCCCGGCGACAGCAGCGACGAGGCCGAAGCCGACACGGCTCGCGGCTGGGCGTCGGCCGCGATGGCCTGCAGGGCCAGTTCGACGCTGCACAGGTCGGCCTGCGGCAGCAAGCGGCTGCGCCGGGCCAGCGCGAACCAGCCTTCGGCGGGCTCGAACTCGCCACCCGGCTGACGCTGCACCCGCAGCCGGCATTCCAGGTGCACGGTCTGGCCCAGCTTGTTCAGCACCGGCGCAGCCTGCAGCTGCACGCGGCCCTCTTCCAGCGCGGTGGCAATCTGTGCGCGCCAGGCACGCTCACCCGGCATGGTTGCGAGCGACGGCGAAGACGGCCCCTGCAGCACCTCCACCACCACGGGCTCCTGGCCGTTGGCGCCGCGCGCCTCGGCGCGCGCCAGCGCGGCGTCGGCGGCGGCCAACACCGCGCCCACGTCGATTGGCAAATTCGCGCTGCTTGTGGGCTGTACCTGATCCACACCGCCCACAGCCACGTTCGCGCCGCCATTGCGCAGCGCCGGCGCCGAGGCCAGAGCCAGGTGCAAGGAAGCTGCCGTCTCACGCGCCACCCCGGCCACTGGCAGACAAAGCGCAAAGTCGCTGCCGTTCAGACGCCCGGCACAGGTGCCGGGAACGCGATCGACATAGGTCAGCAGCACCTGGCCCAGTGCAGCCAGCAAGCGGTCGGTGGCTTCAAAGCCCAAGCGCTGGTTCAGCCCTTCGAGCTGCTGCACACGCAACAGCACGAGCGCCAGCCCCGGCCCGGCCGCGGCGTCCATGCGCTGTTGCAGCAAACCCAGGAAATGGCGACGCGACGGCAACCCGGTCACGGCGTCCAGCTGGGCTTGGCGCTGCAGCCGTTGCACCTGCTCGGCCTGCTGGGCGTACAGCATGTCGAGCTCGGGCGGCACTGGCGCGGGCAGGGTTTCGGCAGGTGCTGCGGGCAAAGCCGGTGAAGAGCGGGAGCCCCACTGGCGCCACACCCGCGAGAGCCAGCGCTGGGCAGGCTTCATCGGCAAGCGGCGAAACAAGCGAAGAGCAGCGTTGACATCGGTGTCTTCCTGACCCTCTGGCGGCTTCGTCTTGGCGGGTCTGCGCTAATTTTTTCGTCTGTGCGTGTTCAAGGTATCAGCATGCTACGGCAGGCATTTGCCGGCTGCTCGATGCTTGCCTGGCGCGCCGTGTATCTGAGCGGCGCACCATGAAAAAAGCCCGCGCGAAGCGGGCTTTCTCGTACGCCAGCGCGTTGTCGTCAGGCCGTGGCAGCGCGCAGCTTGAAGCTGAACTCCTGCAAAGCGGCAATACCGCTTTCCTCGGCCTTGCGGCACCAGGCCTGCAAGTCGGCGACCAGCTGCTCGGCGCTGACGCCGGTACGCGTCCACAGCGCACGCAATTCCTCGCGCATGGCCACCAGCTTGGCCAGCTGCGGGCTTTCACCCAGAGCCTGCTGCAGGCTGGGCTTCACGCCGTGGGGAATCTTGTCGTCGTCGCGGTGCAGCCAGGTCTTCGCCACCCTCAGGTTGCGGAACCGCGCGCTGTTCTCGGCACCCTGGGCTTTCACCCGGGCCAGCTCTGCACCCACCGCAGCCTTCATTTCCTTGGCATAACCCGCCATCACTTCATAACGGTTGGCGATCACGGCTTCCAGCGTCTTGCCGTCGGCCACCAAACGCACATCGCCCAGAGCCAGCTTCGGCGGCACCTTTTTCACGCGCGCCAGGCCGAGTTTTTCCATGCCGCGGATGTACATCCAGCCCACGTCGAACTCGTAAGGTTTGATCGAGAACTTGGCCGAGGTCGGGTAGGTGTGGTGGTTGTTGTGCAACTCCTCGCCGCCAATCAGGATGCCCCACGGCGAGACATTGGTCGATGCGTCGGGCGCTTCGAAGTTGCGATAACCCCAGTAGTGGCCGATGCCGTTGATGATGCCGGTGGCCATCACCGGGATCCAGGCCATCTGCACCGCCCACACGGCTGCGCCGATGGCGCCGAAGAGCATGAGGTTCAGGATGAGCATCAGGCCCACGCCCTGCCAGGTGAAGCGGCTGTACAAATTGCGCTCGACCCAGTCATCAGGCGTGTTGTGCCCGTACTTGACCAGCGTTTCCTTGTTCGTCGCCTCGATGCGGTACAGCTCTACCCCGGTCAGCAAAAGGGCTTTCAAACCCTTTACCTGCGGGCTGTGCGGGTCTTCCTCGGTTTCGCATTTGGCGTGGTGCTTGCGGTGCACGGCCACGAATTCCTTCGTGATCATGCCGGTGCCGAGCCACAACCAGAAGCGGAAGAAGTGCGACGGAATCGCATGCAGTTCCAGCGCGCGGTGTGCCTGCGCGCGATGCAAGAAGATGGTGACGGCCGAAATGGTGATGTGCGTCGTCACCAGCGCGTACAACAGCACCTGCCACCAACTGGCCTCGAGCAGGCCGTGGGCCAGCATTTGTACGACAGCGTCGTGCACTTGCCACAGGTGATCCATCAGAGCTTCCTTGCAACTAGAAATTTACAAACCCGATTGTAGAGGCTCAACTGACAGGAAAGTTTCATCTGCACTGTTGCTATTGCTGCGCAAACGGGTCCTGATGTCGATTTCTTGTGTGCGGAATCACACCCAATGACATCAGAAGCTGCCGACTTCACTGCTTTTGCCAGACGGCGGCGAAAAACCCATCGGTCTGGTGGCGGTGCGGCCAAAGCCGCAGATACGGGCCTGCCACCAGCGTGGCTGCAGGCTCGACGCGCGCCGCCTCCAGCGCCTGCTGCGCTGGCAACACCTCAAACTGCCCGGCTTGTGCTGCCGTGAAGGCCTCGGCCACGGCTTCGTTCTCAGCCGTCAGCAGGCTGCAGGTGGCGTAGACCAGGCGCCCGCCCGGCTTCAGCAAGCGCGCGGCGCTCGTCAGGATGGCGGTTTGCTTGGCCTGCAGTTCGGCCACCGCCTTGGGGCTCTGGCGCCATTTCAAATCAGGGTTGCGGCGCAGCGTGCCCAGGCCCGAGCACGGGGCGTCTATCAACACACGGTCGATCTTGCCGGCCAGGCGCTTGATGCGGTCGTCGCGCTCGTGCGCAATTTGCGCCGGGTGCACGTTGGACAGCCCGCTGCGCGCCAGGCGCGGCTTCAGGGCGTCGAGCCGGTGGCCAGATATGTCGAAGGCGTACAGGCGCCCGGTGTTGCGCATCGAAGCACCCAGCGCCAGGGTCTTGCCGCCGGCACCGGCGCAGAAATCGACCACCATCTCGCCGCGCTTGGCGTCGGTCAGCAGCGCCAGCAGCTGGCTGCCTTCGTCCTGCACTTCCACCAGGCCCTGCGTGAAGACGTCCAGCTTGTGCAGTGCCGGCTTGCCCTGCAGGCGCAGGCCCCAGGGTGAATAGGGCGTCGGCGCGACGGTGAAGCCGGCCTCGATGAGTGTGCGCTGCACGTCTTCGCGTTTGGCCTTCAGCAGGTTCACGCGCAGGTCCAGCGCTGCGGTCTCGGACAGTGTCTCCACCAGCGGCCAGAACTCGTCGCCCAGCGTTTCTTTCAGCGGCGCAGCCAGCCAGTCGGGCAGGTTGTGGCGCAGTTTTTCGGGCAAGGTGGCGTGGTCGATGTCTTCGATGGCGGTGAGCCAGGCCAGTTCGTGCGGCGCCAGCGCGGCGCGCAGGAAGCTGGGGCTGCCTTGCCAGGCCAGGATGGCCAGCCGACGCTCCAGCGGGCCACTGCCGCTTTGCGCGAAGTTCTGGAACAACAGACGCTGGCGCAGCACGGTGTAGGCAGTTTCGGCCAGCGCATGGCGCTCGCGCGAGCCCAGGGCACGGTGGTCGCGGAAGAACGCAGAGACGACGCTGTCGGCGGGTTGGTCGAGCTTCAGCACGGCGCGCAGCAGCTCGGTGCTCAGATCGACAAGGGCGTTGGGATGCATCGTGCCGATTATCCTGCCCACCCATGAGTGCCAGACCCGACAGCCCCGACAACCCCGACTTGCCCGCCCTGCCCCAAGCCCCGCGCGGGCGCTACCGCCACTACAAAGGTGGCGAGTACGAGTTGCTGGGTGTCGTGCGCCACAGCGAGACTTTGGAGCCGCTGGTGCTGTACCGCCCGTTGTACGGCGACAGCGGCGACTGGGTTCGGCCTTTGGCGATGTTCTTCTCTGACGTGGAAGTGAACGGGCAGCGTGTGCCGCGTTTCGCCCGCATCGGCTGAAGCGCTACATCAGCACCTGCGAGGCGCCGTCGGTCTGCCGCACCAAGCCGTCTTCCACGCGCAGCTTGTCCTCGACGAACCAGCGCACCGCCAGCGGGTAGATCGTGTGTTCTGTGGCCAACACACGCGCTGAGAGCGCCTGCTCGTCATCGCCAGGAAACACAGGCACCACGCTCTGCAGCACGATGGGGCCGTGGTCGAGTTCCGGCGTCACGAAGTGCACGGTGGCGCCCACCGCCTTGCAGCCGGCCTCCAGCGCCCGGCGGTGGGTGTGCATACCGGTAAACGCCGGCAGCAATGACGGGTGGATGTTCAGCAGCCGGCCCGCGTAACGGCGCACGAAGGCGGCACCCAGCACGCGCATGAAGCCGGCCAGCACCACCAGGTCTGGCGTGTGCGCATCGATGGCGGCAGCCAAGGCATCGTCGAAGGCGTCGCGCGTGTCAAAGGACTTGTGGTCCACCAGGTGCGTGGCCATGCCCCGTTCGGCCGCCCAGGTCAGACCGCCGGCCAGCGGCCGGTTGGCGATGACGGCCACCACCTGCGCCGGCCAGCCTTCTTCGGCGCAGCGCCGGTGGATGGCTTCCATGTTGGAGCCGCGGCCCGAGATCAGGATGACGATGCGTTTCATGGCGGGCGGCAGTGTAGGCGGGCTGAACGGGTTGTCTGAACCGGGCTGCCTGAAACCTTCCTGAGACAATCGCGCCCGTCGTCCCAGCCTCCCGGCAACACCCATGCGATCACGCGTTCTCTCCGGCATGCGCCCCACCGGCGCCATGCACCTCGGCCACTTCCACGGCGCCCTGAAAAACTGGGTGCGCCTGCAACACGAACACGAGTGCTTTTTCTTCGTTGCCGACTGGCACGCGCTGACCACGCACTACGAAGAGCGCGAGGTGATGGAGCGCTACGTCTACGACATGGTCGTCGACTGGCTCGCCGCGGGCCTGGACCCCGAGAAGTGCACCCTCTTCATCCAGAGCCACATCCCCGAACACGCCGAGCTCTTCACGCTGCTGGCCATGGGCACGCCGCTCGGTTGGCTGGAGCGTGTGCCCACCTACAAGGACCAGATCGAGAAGCTGAAAGACCGCGACCTGGCGACCTACGGCTTCCTCGGCTACCCGCTGCTGCAGGCCGCCGACATCCTGATCTACAAGGCCAACTACGTGCCGGTGGGCGAAGACCAGGCCAGCCATGTCGAACTGACGCGCGAAGTGGCACGCCGCTTCAACAACCTCTATGGCCGCAGCAGCGACGCCGAGGCCAAGATCGCGGCCGCGCTGGCCAAGCTGAGCAAGGACGACGCCCGCTACTTCGAGAAGCAGCGCAAGGCCTTCGGCGAAACCGGCAGCGAAGAAGCGCTGGCCAAGGGCGATGGCCTGGTGGAAAGGGCCGCCGCGAACGTGCCCGGCTGGACTGTCGACGACAGCGAGCTCTTGACCGGGCACCTGAAAGGCGCCGGCAAGACCATCCTCACCGAGCCGCGCGCGCTGCACACCGAGGTGCTGCGCCTGCCCGGCACCGACGGCACGAAGATGAGCAAGAGCTACGGCAACGCCGTGTTGATGCGCGACGAGCCGGCCGAGGTGACGAAGAAGATCCGCGCCATGGCCACCGACCCCGCCCGCGGCCGGCGCACCGACCCCGGCAACCCCGAGAAGTGCCCGGTGTGGCAGTTCCACAAGGTCTACAGCGACGAGGCCACGAAAGACTGGGTGGTGAAGGGCTGCACGACCGCCGGCATCGGCTGCCTGGACTGCAAGCAGCCCGTCATCGACGCCATCATTGTTGAACAGGCCCCGTGGCGCGAGCGTGCCGAAAAGTACCTGGCCAACCCGAAGCAGGTGCACTGGATTGTCGAGATGGGCACCGAGCGCGCACGCACGGTGGCCAAGCAGACGATGAAGGATGTCCGGTCTGCCATGGGCTTGAACTACTGACATGAACGCACTGCAAACCTTCGAAGTGCACCCTGGCAGCGAGCCGCGCGCCACCGTCATCGTGCTGCACGGCCTGGGCGCCGACGGCACCGACTTTCTGTCTTTCGCCGACGAGATGAAGCTGGCCGCGGTCGGCCCCGTGCGCTGGGTGTTTCCACGCGCGTCGGAACGGGCCGTCACCATCAACGGCGGCAACCGCATGCGCGCCTGGTACGACATCCTGGGCGCCGACCTCGTGAAGCGCGAGGACGAAGGCGGCCTGCGCGAAAGCTTCGCGCAGGTGCACGCGCTGATCGACCGCGAAGTGGCGCGCGGCATGCCGGCCCAGCGCATCGTGCTGGCCGGCTTTTCGCAGGGCTGCGCCATCGCACTGGGCGCCGGGCTGCGCTATGGCCAGCGCCTGGCCGGGCTGGTGGGCCTGTCGGGTTATCTGCCGCTGGCCGACACCACGACGACCGAGCGCCACGATGCCAACGTGATGACGCCGATCTTCCTGGCCCACGGCCGCAGCGACGGCGTGGTGCCAATGGCCCGCGGCGCTGCAGCGCGCGACCTGCTGCAGACCCTGGGCCAGCCCGTGGCGTGGCACGACTACCCGATGCAGCACTCGGTGTGCATCGAAGAGGTGCAGGCGCTGCAGCATTGGCTCGTGGACGTGCTCAGGCCAGACTGAAACGCCTGGCCTATGCTGCGTCGCCCTGAGAACCCGCAGGAGATCCCCACATGACACCGATTCACAAGACCGCCCGCATGGCCCGCCTTGCTCGCCTGGCCATCGCCGCCACGCTGGCCTTCACCACCCTGGCCGTGCCGACTCTGGCCCTGGCCGAAGCGCCGATGGCGAAGAGCCAGGCCCCGGGCTGGTACCGCATGATGCTGGGCAGCTTCGAGGTGACGGCATTGTCAGACGGCACCGTGAAACTGCCGATGGACCAGCTGCTCACCAACATCAAGCCGGCCACCCTGCAGCAACTGCTGGCCCGCAGCTACCTGAAGGCGCCGATAGAAACCAGCGTCAACGGCTACCTCATCAACACCGGCACGAAGCTGGTGTTGATCGACACGGGCGCAGCCGGCCTCTTCGGCCCCACCCTGGGCAAGCTGTTGGCCAACCTGAAGGCCAGCGGCTACACGCCCGAGCAGGTGGACGAGATCTACATCACCCACATGCACCCCGATCACGTCGGCGGCCTGGTGGAAGGCGGCAAGCTGGTGTTCACCAATGCCACCGTGCGCGCGCACATCAAGGAAGGCGAGTTCTGGCTAAACCAGGCCAACCTGGACAAGGCGCCGGCCGATGGCAAGGGCTTCTTCCAGGGCGCGATGGCCTCGCTGAACCCGTATGTGGCCGCCGGCAAGCTGAAGCCCTTCGACGGCGAAACCGAACTCGTGCCCGGCATCCGCGCCATCCCCGCCATCGGCCACACGCCGGGCCACACCATCTACGCGGTGGAAAGCCAGGGCAACAAACTCGTGGTCTGGGGCGACCTGATGCACGTGGCGGCGGTGCAGTTCGCCATGCCCTCGGTCACCATCGCCTTCGACAACGACCCCAAGGC
>JBBSCV010000015.1:0-22444 GCA_038249925.1 Burkholderiales bacterium | reverse complement strand
GCTGCACCGATTCGAGCGCGTCGAACCACACCAGACGGCAGCCGGCGCAGTGGTCCACCGTGACCGGTGCGCCGCGGTGCGTGGGCAGCGCCAGCGCACGCATGGGGTCCCTGCAGCGCGGGCAGGCGACGATGCGCCGCTCGCCCGCGTCTGCGCTGCGGGTGGTGCTGAAGATCGCGCTTGAAGCCTTCAAGGAGCGGATTCTGTTCGGAGCCCGTGCGGCCTGAGCTTCATCAGGCCGCGCGACTGCGCACTCCTGCACGCAGCGTTGCCACGGCAAGAAGTGGCACACGGCATCAGCTGCGCACCCGACACCGTCCGACAGCGTCCGACACCGCTCGGCCCGAGCGCGGTTCCTGCGCGAAGGTATCCCACAGACAGCTCCTCCGCGAGTTGCGACGGGGACAGGAAATTCGAACGCACTTCTTTTTTCCCCTACAGGCCCGCGGCAAGGCTCCCGGCCACCCACTGATGCAGCACTTGGGTTGCTTCCCGCGCGGGTGGCTCGGGCTCTTGTCCGAACTCAGACCGCGAGCTTGGCGTAGAGGCCCGTCACGTTATCCATCACTTGGAGGTTGCGCTCGCTGGTGGTGAACACGTCGGCCATCGCCTTTGGGTCGGTGCCGGAAGGTTTCGGCGTGCGCAGGGCCGTCTCGGAAAAAGGTGAACTGCGTCTCTACAAGCTGCAGCTCCGAGAGGATCGCGGGCGTGGCCTCGGGCGCAGACTTCAGTACCTGGCTTGCCTTGACAAACTCGTCGCGCGCCTTTCCCATCTCTGCGCTCGCTGTCGCCGTGTCGACGCCCCAGCTGGCGCCGAGATAAAAGGCCGCCAGGCGCTGGCTCAGCATGCGCTGGCGACCGCCCTTGTTGATCGCATCGTTGAGGTCCTTCACCTGGGCCACGGCCCAACCGGTCAGGGCCAGAGCGGACACCTCGAGCATGGCGCCGCGGCGGTTCCTCGTGTTCTGCATGGGAAACCCCCCGAAAGGGCAATGTCGTCAACATCACGTCGCCGCCGGTTTCCTCGGAGCAGCGGAATTTGCGTTTAATGCCAGGGCAACGTCGTCGGTACGGAGTGCCACTTGGATGGCGGCCACGAGTCGCGGTCGTCAGGTGCAGCCGGCTGCTTGCATGCGCTCGCGGGTTGTTTGAATCAGCCGCGGCACGTTGCGCAATTCTTCTTCAGAATGACGCTCGCCGGGGCGCGGGTTCTTCATGGCGTCCAAGGCCTGCAGGCTTTGCCGCTCCTCATCGCATGCCCTCTGCTTCACCACGCTGAGCGGCTCCTGTTCGCTGGCGATCCGTTGGCTCTCGGCTTCCCAGACACGGGTGCTTTCCCGGGTGCTCTGCAGGTCGGAGACCATCGTCGTGTAAGCCTGCGCGCAGGTGGCTGGCGAGATGTCCGGCCGGCATTCAGCGAGCTGCTGCATCAGGACCTTGAGACCATCGCCAGAGCCGGCAATTTCAGGCCCATGACGGGCCGCCAACACATCAAAACACTGTTTGGGCGTGGACGTCGGTGCACACGTGGCCACCAGCGCATTGAACCGGGTGAGTGACTGCGCCACATCTGCGTCCTGGGCGGCCTGCGCCATGGTCTCCTGCCTGGCGACGACTGCAGCGTCTGCAGCGGCTGCAACCTCAGCAGCACTGGGTGTCGGCGCCGGAATCACCTCGGGCGCGGGCGCGACCTCCTGCGTCGGCGCAGCGGACACGATGGCCATTTCCCTCTTGTGCATCTCCGCGGCCTCTCGGTTGCCGCAAGC
Source organism: Burkholderiales bacterium (assembly GCA_038249925.1). Lineage (GTDB taxonomy): Bacteria > Pseudomonadota > Gammaproteobacteria > Burkholderiales > Burkholderiaceae_C > Rubrivivax. The sequence continues at coordinate 20,678 of JBBSCV010000015.1, read as the reverse complement.
TGCGCACAGGGCGCACAAAACAAACGCATACAAGGTCGTGCAACGCATGGAATTCCTGGCGGCAGATGATGGCGACCGCTATGTCGATCATGCGCGCAGAAATCCTGTGTGTTCATGCGGCAGATGCCTGCGGCGTTGAAAACGGCACGCTGTCGCTGTTGCACCGGGGCACGGGGGCACGGGGGATAGGCCACCACCGCGCAGCGCGAGATGGCTGCTTCGGTCGAGAGCCAGCGCAGCTTGCTGCAAAACGTGAGCGACATCCTGCTCTGCGGCCTGACGGTGTTTGACGCCGACCTGAAGCTGCAGGTCGCCAACAACGAGCATCAAAACTGTTTTTGCATCACTGCTTTTGGAACATCAGAAAGCCGGCAACTTTGACGAGGGCGTGGGCCAGGATGCAGGACAGGAGATCGCGACGCCAGAGGAAAAAGAGTGCGAAGACCAGACCCAGCGGCGCGGCGAACACGCGTTGAGCCGGGCCTCCATCCGCCCAAGGCGACGCAGGCAAGGAACAGCGTGGGGACCGCCAACACAGCCGTCCAGACTCGACTCGACATGGCTTGCTACTTCCTGATTCGCGACAGCCTTCAGCCACGTTCTTTGTAGCTCATCACTCGAGCTACTCGGACGTCACGAAGGCGCCCCAACTTTCACGGGATGCACCATGACCATGAATCACGTCCAGTTCCAGCCCGGCCTGTTCAACGCCGAGTTCTTCCAGCGCTACGGAACCGAGGAACGCTGCGAGGCAGCACTCCTCCAGTCGCGCTGGCCGGTTCCTGGCCATTCTTCGTTCGAGTGCTGGCGCCGCCTGCGCCATGAAGCCGCACGGATTGGCACGAGGCATCTTGTCAGCCAAACCCCTGCAGTCGCCGCAACGGTTCATCGGCGGCGCGATCGAGCGTGTGAACCAGATCATGGGCGCGATCCAGACGGCGACCCGCGAGCAGACCGATGGCATCTCGCAAGTCGGGCAGGCTGTGGCCGAGATGGACCGCGCCACGCAGCAGAACGCGGCCCTGGTCGAGCAGTCCGCCGCCGCTGCCGCAAGCCTGAACCGGCAGGCCAAGGCAATGATGGAAGTCGTCGGCCGCTTCAGGCTGAAGGCTGCTTGCGCGTGCGCTGCCGATCAGTGTTTGTGGTGCCGCCGTTCACAACGACAGGCATCCAATGTGCCTACAAGCTCACGCGTCGATATTCGCCGCCCTCAAGGCATTCGCTTCTATGAATTCGCGCCTCGGCTCCACCTCATCACCCATCAGCATGGTGAACACCCGGTCGGCTTCGATGGCGTCGTCGATCTGAACTTTCAGCAGGCGGCGCACGGTGGGGTCCATCGTCGTTTCCCACAGCTGCTCGGGATTCATTTCGCCCAGCCCCTTGTAGCGCTGGCGGCCCACGGCGTGTTCGGCTTGGCCCATCAGCCAGCCCATCGCGGCGCGAAAGTCGGCCACCTTCTGTTCCTTCATCTTCTCGCCCTCGCCACGACGCACCACGGCTTCAGGGCCCAACAGGCCGAGGAAGGACGTTCCGGCGGTGGCCAGCGCGGCGTAGTCGGCGCCATGCACGAAATCCTGGCTGATGACGCTGCTCTTCAGGTTGCCGTGGTGCCGGCGGCTGATGCGCAACAGGTGCTTGTCGGTGCGCTCGTCGAACTCGGCGCTGACCATCGCGTCCTTCAGCCCGGCCTGCAAGGCCACGGCGCTGGCCTCGGCCGCGGCAGCGCTGTCCAGATTCAGCGTCAAGCCGCTGGCAATGGCACGCACGGCGTTCACGTCCATCCAGTTGCTGAGCCGGTCGGTCACGGCGTTGGCCACCAGGTAGCTGCGCGCAAGTGCTTCCAGGGCCGGGCCTTGCAGGGCGTCACGGTCATCCGCGGTGGTGCCGACGCCATCCGGAAAGATGGCGGCGCCGTCCAGCGCCACGTTCAGCAAGAACGCGTCTAGCGCCAGACCGTCCTTCAAATATTCCTCGTGCTTGCCCAACTTCACCTTGTAGAGCGGCGGTTGCGCAATGTAGATGTGGCCGCGCTCCACCAGCACGGGCATCTGGCGATAGAAGAACGTCAGCAGCAAAGTCCGGATGTGCGCACCGTCGACGTCGGCGTCGGTCATGATGATGATGCGGTGGTAACGCAGCTTGTCGGCGTTGAAGTCTTCGGCGCCGATGCCCGTGCCCAATGCGGTGATGAGCGTGACGATGCTGTCGCTGCTGAGCAGCCGTTCATAGCGTGCGCGTTCGACGTTCAGTATCTTGCCACGCAGGGGCAGGATGGCCTGGAATTTACGGTCACGGCCCTGCTTGGCACTGCCGCCGGCGGAATCACCCTCCACGATGTAGATCTCGCATTGCGCTGGGTCTTTTTCCTGGCAATCGGCCAGCTTGCCTGGCAGGCCCAGACCATCCAGCACGCCCTTGCGGCGTGTCATTTCTCGCGCTTTGCGCGCGGCCTCGCGTGCACGTGCGGCGTCGACGATCTTGCTGCAGATGATCTTCGCGTCGTTGGGGTTCTCAAGCAGCCAGTCGGTCAGCAGTTTGCTGACGATGTCTTCCACCGGGCCGCGCACTTCGCTGCTGACGAGCTTGTCCTTGGTCTGGCTGCTGAACTTGGGCTCGGGCACTTTCACGCTGACCACGCAGGCCAGACCTTCGCGCATGTCGTCGCCTGCAATCTCGACGCGGGCCTTCTCTGCAATCTTGTTCTCGGCGATGTAGTTGTTGATGACGCGGGTCATCGCCGCGCGCAAGCCGGTGAGGTGTGTTCCGCCGTCACGCTGCGGAATGTTGTTGGTGAAGCAAAGAACGTTTTCGGCATAGCCGTCGTTCCACTGCATGGCCACCTCGACGCCGATGTTCGTGCCCTGGTCGCTCATCTTGTCGCCCATGGCGTGGAAGATGTTCGGGTGCAGCACCTTCTTGCCGGTGTTGATGAAGCCGACAAAACCTTTCACGCCGCCCGCAAAGGCGAAATTGTCTTCCCTCGCGTTGCGCTCATCGACAAGGCGAATCTTCACGCCGTTGTTCAGAAAGCTCAATTCGCGCAGGCGTTTGGCGAGCACGTCGTAATGGAAGTCGATGTTGCTGAAGATGGTGTCGTCAGGCAAGAAATGCACCTCGGTGCCGCGCTTCTCGGTTTCGCCGATGATCTTCATCGGGCTGGTTTCGAAGTTGTCTCGCATTTCGATCGCGCGGTTCTGCGTCACGCCACGCTTGAATTCGATCTGGTGCATCTTGCCTTCGCGGCGCACGATCAAACGCAGCCACACGCTGAGTGCGTTCACGCAACTTACGCCCACGCCGTGCAGGCCGCCGCTGACCTTGTAGCTGTTCTGGTTGAACTTGCCGCCGGCGTGCAGTTCTGTCAGTGCAATCTCGGCTGCAGAGCGTTTCGGCTCGTGCTTGTCATCCATCTTCACGCCGGTGGGAATGCCGCGGCCGTTGTCGGTGACGCTGATGCTGTTGTCGGTGTGAATGGTGACGACGATGTCGTCGCAATGCCCGGCCAGCGCTTCGTCGATGGCGTTGTCCACCACCTCGAACACCAAGTGGTGCAGCCCGGTGCCATCAGACGTGTCGCCGATGTACATGCCTGGGCGCTTGCGCACCGCCTCCAGCCCCTCCAGGATCTGGATGCTGCCTTCTCCGTACGCCGCACTGGCTTCGCTGCCGGTGCTGGCGGCCTGGCCTTCTGCGGTGGGCACGGCACGTTGCGTCACACCGTCTGTTGACGGGTTGATAGGCTTCTGCGGATCGGTCATCGGGGGCTTTCTGCTGTCGCGGGGCGCAATCTTTCGGCCCCTTTAGAAACGCTGAAGCGGGCCGCGGCCCGCTGCAAATTCGCGCAATGGCGCAACAGCGCAATGGCGCGGTACTGCGGTGTTGTCGCTAGATCCGCATCGGCATCACGACATACTTGAAGCCAGGCTGGTCAGGAATGCTGAACAGGGCACTGGCAGCGCTGTCCTGCAATTCCAGCTTCACCATTTCGTGCGGACTGTTGGCCAGCACATCGATGAGGTAGGTGACGTTGAAACCAATCTCGATGGAGTCGCCGCTGTAGTCCACCTCCAGCTCTTCCTTGGCTTCTTCCTGCTCGGCATTGCTGCTGGCAATCTTCAGCACACCGGGCTCGATGTTCACGCGCACGCCCTTGAACTTCTCGCTGGTGAGGATGGCCGCGCGCTGCAAGCTGGCCAACAACGGCGCCCGGCCCAGAACCACCGCGTTCTTGTGGTTCTTCGGGATGACGCGGTTGTAGTCGGGGAACTTGCCTTCGACGAGCTTGGTGATGAACTGCATCTCGCCGAACATGAACTTGGCCTGGTTGTTGGCAAAGCGCATTTCGATCACCGTATCCACGTCCTTCAGCAGGCGCTGCAATTCCAGCACCGTCTTGCGCGGCAGGATGACTTCCTGCTTCGTGGGCACGTCTTGTTCCAGCTCGCTTTGTGCCAACGCCAGGCGGTGGCCATCTGTCGCCACCAACGTCAATGTCTTGCCTTCGGCGATGAACAATATGCCGTTGAGGTAGTAGCGGATGTCGTGCACCGCCATCGCGAAATGCACCTGGTTGATGAGTTCGCGCAGTGTCTTCTGCGGCACGCTGAAAGTAGGGCCGAACTCGACACTTTCATTGACCAGCGGAAAGTCATCGGCGGGCAAGGTCTGCAGCGTGAATCGGCTTTTGCCGCCCTGCAGTGTCAGCTTGTTCTGCGCAGCGCTCAGGGTGACCATTTGCTCGGCCGGCAGGCTGCGCAGGATGTCGATCAACTTGCGCGCACCGACCGTGGTGGACATCTGGCCCGCATCACCGCCCAGCTCGGCTTGGGTACGCACCTGGATTTCCAAGTCACTGGTGGTGAACTCGATGTGGTTGCCGTTCTTGCGCAACAGCACATTGGCCAGGATGGGCAGGGTGTGCCGCCGTTCCACGATGCCTGCCACTGACTGCAGGGCTTCGAGAAGCTTGGCCTGCGCAGCTTTGAGAACGATCATGCCTTTTCCTCCTTTTTAACTTGGTAGTAGCTGGTAGAGCCGCAGCACATCTGGGGACAAGGCCATTTTCGCCTTATTCATCAACAACTTGGCGCTGCCTCAAGCTTGTGTGCCAGTCCCTGCTGCCGTTGTCACGCCAATGGGGACAAGTTGGTCTCGCGTGCCTCGGCTGTGGACAAGTGGTCAGTTGTGCGGGATTTCTCCACAGCCTTGTCAAAGTGCCGATTGTGACGTGGGCTAGGTGCTCGACGACATCGGTCGGCGCCAGCGCTCGGGCAATGCTCGGGCAGCGGGCGCTCACTCGGAGAGCCATGGTTTGCGGCCTCATCCCTTCAAGGTCTGCTCCAGCACGTGGAGTTGCTGGTTCAGTTCCGGATTGATGCTGCGTTCAGCGCCTATCTTGCGCACGGCATGCAGCACCGTGGTGTGGTCTCGGCCACCAAAAAGCTCACCGATTTCGGGCAAGCTTTTTTTTGTCATGTCCTTGGCCAGGTACATCGCAATCTGACGCGGCCGCGCGATGCTGGCCGGGCGCTTCTTGCTGTACATGTCGGCGACTTTGATCTTGTAGAAATCGGCCACGGTCTTCTGGATGTTCTCGACACCGATCTGTCGGTTCTGGATGGACAGCAGGTCTTTCAGCGCGTCGCGTGCCAAGGCGATGTTGATGTCTTTGTGGCTGAAGCGGCTGTAGGCCAGCACCTTGCGCAGTGCACCTTCGAGTTCACGCACGTTGGCACGCACGTTCTTGGCGATGAAGAACGCCACGTCTTCTGGCATCTCCGTGTTTTCGGCAGCGGCTTTGCGCATCAGGATGGCAACCCGCATCTCGAGCTCTGGGGGTTCGATGGCGACGGTGAGGCCCGCATCGAAGCGGCTCGTGAGCCGCTCGTCGATGTCCACCAGCCCCTTGGGGTAGGTGTCGCTGGTCATGATGATGTGGGCGCGCTTGGTGAGCAACGCCTCGAAGGCATTGAAGAATTCTTCCTGCGTGCGTTCCTTGCCGGCGAAGAACTGCACGTCGTCGATGAGCAGCAGGTCCAGGCTGTGGTACTTCGCCTTCAGTTCATCGAAGGTCTTGCGCTGGTAGTTCTTCACCACGTCGCTGATGAACTGTTCAGCATGCAGGTAGAGCACCCGGGCCTGCGGGTTGTCTTTCAGCAGTGCGTTGCCCACCGCATGCACGAGGTGGGTCTTGCCCAGGCCCACGCCGCCATAGATGAAAAGCGGGTTGTACATCTGGCCCGGCGCACCCGCCACATGCAGCGCAGCGGTGCGTGCCATCTGGTTGGCGCGGCCTGGCACCAGGGTGTCGAACGTGAGCGCGGTGTTCAGGCGGTGTGTGGTGGCCGCTGGCGCAGACAGGCCGCCGCGGGCGGAAATCCCGGAAATTCCTGAATTTCCCGAAGCTCCCGGTGCACCCGGCAAGCCCGCAGCGCGGCCGAGCGTTGCCCCCAGCAGCGTGGCGGCGTTTGCGGGGGCACTGTTCGCGGGTGTGCGCTCGGCAGTGCCCGGCAAGGCATCGGTTCGCGGTGCTAGGGTCAGTTCCAGCCGCACTGCATGGCCCGCGATGTCGCTCAGCGCCTGTTCGATGCGGCCGGCGTACTGCGAGCGGATCCAGTCCAGCTTGAAGCGGTTGGGCACCTGCACGGCAACCACCTCAACGGTGTCACCTGCGGCCGCAGCCCGCAGTTCAGGGGCCAACGGACGGATCCAGGTATTGAATTGTTGTTCAGGCAGTTCGGCAGCGAGACGTTCGCAACCGCGTTGCCACAGGTCAGAGCTCATTGTGGATATCTTTTGTCGTGAGCCGCCGACTGTGAGGCCTCTCGCGCCCGGCGGAACGTAGTTATCCACATATTTCAAATCCGCGTCAAGCCTTGTTCACAGCACCGGCTTGTGGTGCAAGTGTTTGACCAGGCTGATGTTTTTTGCTGTAATCATGGGTTTCCCGAATTCACCTTCGGCGGAAAAAAACAGCAAGGCGCGCCTGAGCCTCGCCCGCTCGCCGTACAGCACAGCATGCAGCGCATGCCAAAGCACGCGGCACCAAAGAACCCAAGTCCCCGACGGAGCCCGCCATGAAGCGCACCTATCAACCCTCGAAGATCCGCCGCGCACGTACCCACGGCTTCCTCGTGCGCATGAAGACACGCGGCGGTCGTGCTGTCATCAACGCACGCCGTGCCAAGGGCCGCAAGCGGCTGGCCGTCTGAGTTTCGCGGCTTGTCCGCGTCTTGACCACCCGATTGCCCGGCTCCTCATGCCCGCCTGCCTTGTGAACAAGGCGGATTTCGAGCGTCTGCTCGGCACTCGCCCCTGGGCGCGCAGTGCTCACTTCGCTGTGCATCACCTGGCTGCGTCGCCGCGTGTGCCTTTGCCTGCAGTCCGGCAGCGGGGCCAGGCAAAGCTCCATACAGAGTTGTCCACAAGCCCTGCACCGGGTTGCCCACCGCCTGTGGATGACTTGCCCAGTCTGCCCGACTTGCCGAATGACCACTGGCTGGGCTGCGTGGTGCCCAAGCGTCATGCGCGCCGTGCCGTGACGCGCAGCTTGCTCAAGCGCCAGCTGCGCGGCGCTTTCGAGCGTCACGCGGCGCGCCTGCCGCTCGGCTTGTGGCTGGTGCGTCTGCGCCAGCCGTTTCCGGTGGCCAGCTTTCCTTCTGCGCGTTCTGAAGCGTTGCGCTTGGCGGCCCACACAGAACTCGACGGCCTGTTCACGCAGGCGCGTCGTCCTAGCCATGGCACGACGGGTGTTTGACGTTTTCGCCTGGCCGCAGCAAGGCTTGATGCTGCTGGTACGCGGCTACCGGCTGCTCTTGAAGCCGTGGCTCGGGAACGCTTGTCGCTTCGAGCCCACCTGCTCTGCCTACACCCTGGAGGCGCTGGAACGTCACGGTGCCTTGCGCGGCAGCGCGCTGGGCAGCTGGCGTTTGCTGCGTTGCCACCCTTGGTGCGACGGGGGCCACGACCCCGTGCCTGAGAATCTGCCCCGCTTGTCTGTGCGCTCGGCCGCTGGTTTGTTCACGCGGTTCAGCTCGAACACCCAGGCGCCGCCGCCCGAGCAGCCTGGCGCGCCTTCCCCGACCCGGAAAACCCCATGAACGATATTCGTCGCACCCTGCTGTGGGTGGTCTTCACCATGTCGCTGGTGCTCATCTGGGACGCCTGGCAGAAGCACACCGGTCATGGCTCGCTGTTCGGCGGGCCGGCGCGGCCTGTGGCCGCTGCGGGGGCTGACCCTGGCGTCCCAGCGAATGTCGCCACGGCGGCTGTTCCTGCACCCGCTGCCGCCGTACCGTCGGCGGTCACCACTGCACCGGCCGCCCCTGGCGTACCGCCGGCAGCCGTTGCATCCACGGGCGAGCGCGTGGTCATCACCACCGACGTCGTGAAGGCCACTTTCGACACCCAGGGCGGCAACCTGGTGCAGCTGGAACTTCTGGGCTACAAGGACGCCAACGATCCGCAGCGCAACGTGCTGTTGCTGGATCAAAGCGCCAAGCGCCTGTACGTGGCGCAAACCGGCCTGGTGGCCGCGCAAGCCAGCGGCGCGCTGCCCAACCATCTGACGCAGATGACGGTGGTGCCAGGCGAGCGCAATTTGCCTGCCGGGGCGCAAGAGCTGACTCTGCGCTTCGAGTCGCCGTCCATCGACGGACACAAGCTGGCCAAAACGTACACCTTCACGCGTGGCCTGTACACCGTGGGCGTGAAGCACGAATTCAGCAACGAAGGCAGCACGGCCATCGCGCCGCAGGTCTACCTGCAACTCGCCCGTGACGGCAACCCGCCGGAGGGCGAGAGCAGCTTCTACTTCACCTTCACCGGCCCGGCGATGTATACCGATGCCAGCAAGTTCAACAAGATCGCCTTCAAGGACATTGCCAAGGGCAGCGCCGACCATGACAAGGCTGCCGACAACGGCTGGGTGGCGATGGTGCAGCACTACTTTGCCAGCGCGTGGCTCGTGGGTACACCGGGCCCGCGTGAGTTCCGCACCGCCAAGGTGGCTGACAACCACTTCACGATCGCGATGGTGCAACCCCTGGGTGAAGTCGCGCCGGGTGCCAGCGTCACGCACGAAGCCGTGCTGTTTGCCGGCCCGCAGGAAGAAAACAAGCTCGCCGCGCTGGCCCCGGGCCTGGATTTGGTGAAAGACTACGGCTGGCTCACCGTGTTGAGCAAGCCACTGTTCTGGTTGCTCGACAAGCTGCACGGCGTGCTGGGCAACTGGGGCTGGGCCATCGTCGGCCTGGTGGTGGTGCTGAAGATCGCCTTCTACTGGCTGAACGCCACCGCCTACCGCAGCATGGGCAGGATGAAGGCCTTGGCACCGCGTGTCACCGAGCTGCGTGAACGCTACAAGGACAAGCCGCAGGAAATGCAGCAGGCGATGATGAAGATCTATCGCGAGGAGAAGGTCAACCCGCTCGGCGGCTGCTTGCCCATCCTCGTGCAGATGCCGTTCTTCATTGCGCTGTACTGGGTGCTGCTGTCCAGCGTCGAGATGCGCGGTGCGCCGTGGGTGGGCTGGATCACCGACCTGGCTGCTCCGGACCCGTGGTTCATCCTGCCGGTGCTGATGACCGCCAGCTCGCTGTTCCAGGTGTGGTTGAACCCGGCGCCGCCGGACCCCATGCAGGCCAAGCTGATGTGGTTCATGCCGCTGGCCTTCGGCATCATGTTCTTCTTCTTCCCGGCCGGCCTGGTGCTGTACTGGCTGACGAACAACATCCTGTCGATCGCGCAGCAGTGGTTCATCAACAAGCAATTGGGCGTGCTTGGCAAATAGCGCACGGCGGCGACCGCTTCGTCCCCCGCCAGGGGGTTGAAGCCGGACGCCAGGGCGCCGACGATGCAGGCATGCGGGCGACCCTTCTCCGAAAGAGAGGGCTCAGGAGTTCGGGCAGTCAGCCACTCCACCCGCGCCACTTACCGGGCGCCGCGCAAGAATCAAGCGACCATGCGCACCGCCCCGCCTGATGCCCTGCCGGCACACACGCTGCCAGGGCGCCACCAAGACCCCATCATCGCCATTGCTTCGGCCCCCGGTCGCGGCGCGGTGGGCATCGTTCGCGCATCGGGGCGCGATCTTTCTGCGCTGATTCAGGCCCTCTGCGGCCGAGCCTTGTCGCCACGGCAGGCCACCCTGTTGCCGTTCATGGGCGAAGACGGCATGGCTCTGGACCGGGGCCTGGCGCTGCATTTCCCGGCACCGCATTCCTACACCGGCGAAGAGGTGCTGGAACTGCAGGCCCACGGCGGCCCGGTGCTGCTGCAACTGCTGCTGGCGCGCTGCCTGCAGGCGCAGCCCGGCCTGCGACTGGCCGAGCCGGGTGAGTTCACCGAGCGCGCCTTCCTCAACGACAAGCTCGACCTCGCGCAGGCCGAGGCCGTGGCCGACCTCATCGATGCCAGCACCGAGGCCGCGGCGCGCTCCGCGGCGCGGTCGCTCAGCGGCGCCTTCAGCGAACAGATCTCGCACCTGGCCGAGCGCACCGTGCACCTGCGCATGCTGGTGGAAGCGACGCTGGATTTCCCCGAAGAAGAGATCGACTTCCTGGAGAAGGCCGGCGCCCGCGCGCAGCTGGATGCGCTGCTGGCCGCAGTGGACGAAGCCTTGGCCCGCACGCGCCAGGGCGCGCTGTTGCGTGAGGGCCTGCGCGTGGTGCTGGCCGGCCAACCCAATGTGGGCAAGAGCAGCCTCTTGAACGCGCTGGCCGGCGCCGAGCTGGCCATCGTCACGCCCATACCCGGCACCACGCGCGACCGTGTCAGCGAGACGCTTCAGATCGAAGGCGTGCCGCTGCACATCACCGATACCGCGGGCCTGCGCGCCGACACAGAAGCCGCAGACGAGGTGGAGCGCATCGGCATCGGCCGCAGCTGGCAGGCGATAGCCACGGCGGATGTGGTGGTGTTCCTGCACGACCTGGGGCGCTTGGGCGAGCCCGCCTACGAAGCCGCCGACGTGGCCATTCGTGCGCAGCTGCCAGCGGGCGTGCCGCTGCTGCACGTCTACAACAAGGCCGACATCGATGGCGACGACCCCACCGCGCTGCCCGACGGCGCGCTCAAGCTGTCCGCACGCACGGGCGAAGGCCTGGCCGCGCTGCGAAAGGCGCTGCTGGCCCAAGCCGGCTGGCAGGCTGCGCCCGAAGGCTTGTTCATCGCCCGCACGCGCCATGTGCAGGCCTTGCAGCGTGCGCGCGAACACCTGCTGCAAGCACAAGCGCAAGCGGCGCTGCGCGACGCTGCGCTGGACCTGCTGGCCGAAGAACTGCGGCTGGCGCACCGCGCGCTGGGAGAAATCACCGGGCAGTTCAGCACCGAAGATCTGTTGGGGCTGATCTTCAGCAGCTTCTGTATCGGGAAATAGCGTCGGCGCCGTTGCGCGTGGCCGGGCTTCAGTGCCCCTCGAAATCCACCAGCGTGAACAGCGGCAGCCCCGCATCACGCAGCCGATTCGAGCCACCCAGCTCAGGCAAATCGACGATGGCTGCGCCTTCCAGCACCTGCGCGCCCAGGCGTTCGAGCAGCTTCTTGCCGGCCATCATCGTGCCGCCCGTGGCAATCAGGTCGTCGATGAGCACGACGCGGTCGCCCGGTTTTACGGCGTCGGTGTGCAGCTCGACCGTGGCGCTGCCGTATTCGAGCTCGTAGGTTTCTTCCACCGTGGTGAAAGGCAGCTTGCCTTTCTTGCGGATGGGCACGAAGCCGACGTTCAACTCGTAGGCCACCACGCTGCCGATGATGAAGCCGCGCGCGTCCAGCCCGGCGATGGCGCTGGGCCGCACGTCGAAGTAGCGGTGCACGAACTGGTCGATCAGCACCCGGAAAACGCGCGGGTTGGCCAGCAACGGCGTGATGTCGCGGAACATCACACCCGGCGCAGGCCAGTTCGGCACGGTGCGGATGTGGTCGCGGATGTAGTCAGCGGGTGCATGATGATTCATGGCGGCATTCCTGATCCGTTGATGTCTTGTGGCATTCGTCGACCCCGATGTTGGGGGCTTACCGACGTTGCCGTGGGGCGGGGCCGCTGGCACGACGTGGTGATGACTCTCGAACACGGGTTGCCAGCACGGGGTCACTGCGTCACGGCGGGCGAGAAGTCCTCTCCAGACCTCACCCCAAGGCCAGCCTGCCCAGCACCACGGGTGTTTCGCCGCCGCGGACTTGCAGCACGAGGCCTTCGCCCGAACCCGTGCTCTGCCCCGCCAGTGCCTGCTGCACGAAGGCATGCGTCACCCACACCTCGAAACGACCCGCCGCCACCGCGGCGCCGGCCTTGCGCAGCTGGCCCAGGTGCTCTTCGTTGGTCTGCTTGCTGTTGCCGCGCGGCGAGCCCAGGGCCGGCCAGGCCGCGGCATTGCCGAAGGCCAGCGTGGCGGTGTCCATGCAGCGGCACCAGGGGCTGCTGCGCACCTGCGCCGGCTGCAGGCCCTGGCGCTGGAACCACTGCCCGATGCGCTGCGCTTGTGCGCGGCCTTCGTCGTTCAGGTTGCGCTGCGTGCTGCAGTCGCCCAGCGTGAACTCTGGCGGGTCGAAGGTGCCGGGGGCCAGCGCGTGACGCAAGGCCACCACCACGCCACCGGTGCGCAGCAGCGTTGCGGTGGCGCTGGTCTCGGTGGCGCTTGAAGCCTGAGCGCCGCCCAGCGGCCACAGGGGCAAGGCAAGGCTGCTGCGCAACAGGGCTCGGCGTGGGATGCGGTGCATGCGGCAGATCATCCGCGCAGAAGCTTTTCCTCGGCCAGCGCCAGGGGTTCCGGCAGGCCGGAAAGCACGAGCGTATCGCCGGCCTTCAGCACGTGCGCGGCAGCCGGCACGGCGGCGCCGCCACCGGCCGGGCGCACGGCCACCACGCTCACACCGACGGCGTGCAATGCCTGCGCGTCCAGCGTCTGCCCGATGCAGCGCGCTGCATCGGGGATGGTCACGCTCTTCAGCCGGGCCTGTTCGAGCTCGTTGACGGTGTCGTCGTCGGCGCCGTGGAAGTAGCCGCGCAGCAGGCTGTAGCGGGCGTCGCGCGCTTCGCTCGTGATGCGGATGACGCGTTTCATCGGCACGCCCACCAGCGCCAGCGCATGGCCGGCCAGCATCAGGCTGCCCTCGATGGCCTCGGGCACGACCTCGGTGGCGCCGGCAGCGCGCAGCTTTTCGATGTCGCTGTCGTCGATGGTGCGCACGATCACCGGCACCTTGGGCGCGTGGGCCCGCACCAGGCCCAGGATCTTCAGCGCGCTGGGCGTGTCGTGGTAGCTCACCACCACGGCCGCAGCCCGGCCCAGGCCGGCGGCCATCAGGCTGGGCAGGCGCGCGGCATCACCGAAGACCACGCTCTGGCCGGCGGCCGCAGCCTGGCGCACACGGTCGGGGTCGAGGTCCAGCGCCATGTACGGAATGCCTTCGGGCTGCAGCAGCCGCGCCAGGTTCTGGCCGCTGCGGCCGTAGCCGCAGATGATCACGTGCTTTTCGGTGGCGATGGCCTTCTTGGCGATGGTGGTCAGTGCCACGCTCTGCATCAGCCAGTCGCTGGCGCTCAGCCGGTTCACGATGCGGTTGCTGTACATGATGAGAAACGGCGTGGCCAGCATGCTCAGCACCATGCTGGCCAGCACCGGGCTCATCCACTCGGGTGCCAGCAGGCCGCGGTCTGCGCCCAGCGTCAGCAGCACGAAGCCGAATTCACCGGCCTGCGCAAGGTACAGGCCGGTGCGCAGCGCGACACCGGGTTGCGCCCCGAAAGCCCGCGCCAGCGCGGCCACCAGCACGAACTTGGCCAGGATGGGCAGCGTCGTCAGCAGCAGTACGAGCGGCCACTGTTCGATGACCGGCCGCCAGTCGAGCTTCATGCCGATGGTGATGAAAAACAGGCCCAGCAGCACATCGTGGAAGGGCCGGATGTCGGTTTCCACCTGGTGCTTGTATTCGGTCTCGGCCACCAGCATGCCGGCCACGAACGAACCCAGGGCCAGGCTCAAACCTGCGTGTTCGGTCAGGTAGGCCAGGCCCAGCGTCACGAGCAGCAGGTTCAGCATGAAGAGCTCTTCGCTCTTGCGCCGCGCCACGAGCGTGAGCCACCAGCGCATCACGCGCTGGCCGCCCACCAGCAGCAGGGTCAGCAGCACGCTGGCTTTCAGTGCCGCCAGGCCCATGGCGATCATCAGGTCTTCGCCCGAACTGCCGAGGGCTGGTATCAACACCAGCAGCGGCACCACGGCCAGGTCCTGGAACAACAGCACGCCCATCACGCGCTTGCCGTGTTCGCTTTCGAGCTCCAGCCGTTCTGCCATCAGCTTCACGACGATGGCGGTGCTGCTCATCGCCATGGCCCCGCCCAGCACCACCGCCCCTTGCCAGCTCATCTGCCAGGCTTGGCCGAAGACGCCGGCATAGGCGGCCACGAGCAAGGCGTGGCCCAGCAGCGTGCCGGCGATGGTCAGCATGACCTGGCTCAAGCCGAGACCGAAGACCAGCTGACGCATGCTGCGCAGCTTGGGCAGGTTGAATTCGAGCCCGATGACGAACATCAGGAAAACGACGCCGAACTCGGCGAGGTACTGCACGCCCGCGCTGTCTTGCGCCAAGGCCAGTGCGTTGGGCCCGATGAGCACGCCCACCGCCAGGTACCCGAGCATCGGTGGAAGCTTCAGCGAGCGGCACACCACCACTCCCAGCACTGCAGCCACAAGGTAGAGCAGCACGAGTTCGAGTGTGGACACCAATGAGAAGGTGGTTGCCTAGAATGCTTCGATGCTATTCGACAGCCAACGCGTGCTCAGCATGGCAGCGCGCACCTTCGAGATCGAAGCGCGCGCGCTCACAGCGCTGGCCGAGCGCCTGGACGAAGGCTTCGTGCGGGCCGTGCAGGCGATGCTGGCGTGCCGCGGCCGCGTGGTGGTGATGGGCATGGGCAAGAGCGGCCACGTGGGCCGCAAGATTGCCGCCACGCTGGCTTCCACCGGCACGCCGGCGATGTTCGTGCACCCGGCCGAGGCCAGCCACGGCGACCTGGGCATGGTGGTGCCGGGCGACGTGGTGCTGGCCATCAGCAACAGCGGCGAGAGCGACGAGCTCGGCGCCATCCTGCCGGCCATGCGCCGCATGGGCGTGTGTTTCATCGCAATGACCGGCCGCCCGGCATCGATGCTGGCCAAGCACGCCGATATCGTGCTGAGCACGGCGGTCGACGAAGAAGCTTGCCCGCTGAACCTGGCGCCCACCGCCAGCACCACGGCGCAGATGGCAATGGGCGACGCCTTGGCGGTGGCGTTGCTGGATGCGCGTGGCTTCAAGGAAGCGGACTTCGCGCGTTCGCACCCCGGCGGCGTGCTGGGGCGCAAGCTGCTGATGCTTGTGCGTGACCTCATGCGCCCGCGCGAAGCCGTGCCCTGTGTGACGCCCGAAGCGCCTTTCGGCGAGCTGCTCCGCGAGATGACGGGCAAGGGCCTGGGCTTCACCGCCGTGGCCGCGGCCGACGACAAGCCGCTGGGCATCTTCACCGACGGCGATCTGCGGCGCCTCATCGAGCGCGGTGCCGACCTGCGTGCGCTGACCGCCGAAGCCGTGATGCACCGCGGCCCGCGCCTGGTGCGGGACGACGCGTTGGCGGTGGACGCCGCCGGTGTGATGGAACAGCACCGCATCACGAGCGTGCTGGTGGTGAACGACGCCGGCCTGCTGCTGGGCGCACTCAACAGCAACGACCTGATGCGCGCGAAGGTGATCTAGGCGCATGCAACCGAGCTTGCGCTTCCCTGCGGAAACCTTGCTGCGTGCGCAAGGCGGCGGTGCGGGCTGCAGCGGCGGCATCGGGATGCGGGCAGCCATCTTCGACGTGGACGGCGTGCTCACCGACGGCAGCCTCTACATCAGCGAACACGGCGAGACCGTGAAGGCTTTTCATGCGCTGGACGGCCATGGCTTGAAGCTGCTGATGCAGGGCGGCATCCTGCCCCTTGTGATCACCGGCCGCGATTCACCCGCGGTGCGTCGGCGTGTGGCTGATCTGTGCCTGTCCCACGCCATCTTCGGTGTACAGGACAAGGCCGCGGCGGCCGAGGCGCTGCTGGCGAAACTCGGCATGGTCTGGCATGAAGTGGCCGCCATGGGCGACGACTGGCCCGACCTGCCGCTTCTCGCACGCGCGGCCTTTGCCTGCGCCCCGGCCAACGCCCATGCCGAGGTGAAGGCGGTGGCCCACCACGTCACATCGGCCACCGGGGGGCACGGCGCGGCCCGCGAGTTCTGCGACCTGTTGCTGATGGCTGCCGGCCGCTACGCCGCACTGTTGCAAGGCCAGTCGAAGACGCTGGACGGTGCATGAGGGCAATGCGGTGAGTGTCGAGCTGCACCTGCCCGACCTGCCCGAGGTGCCGATATCCATAGGCCCGCCCGACACCCGCCTTCGCCGGCCGCGCCTGCCGTGGCATCTGCGCCTGCGCGAGAGTTTGTCGTCTTATCTGCCCTTGCTGGTGATGGCTGCGCTGGTGCTGGCCAGTTGGTGGCTGGTGAAGAATTCGCCACGCGCGATGCCCCCCGCTAAAGAACGGGCCCTGAGCAACGAGCCCGACTACACGATGGAGCAGTTTTCGATGGAGCGCTTCGATGCCCAGGGCCGGCTGAAGCTGCGCATCGAGGGCGCCCGCCTGCGGCACTACCCGGTCACCGACCGCATCGAGATCGACGAGGCGCAGATCCGCGCCATCGCCGCCGATGGCCGGGTGACGCTGGCGCGCGCGCGCCAGGCGCTGAGCAATGGCGACGGCAGCGAGATACAGCTGCGCGGTGGCGCTGAAGTCACCAGCACCGACGCCAATGGCGCGCCGCTGGTCATGCGCAGCGAGTTTCTGCACGCCTTTCTCGTGACCGAACAGGTGCGCAGCCACCTGCCGGTGCAGGTGCAGATGGGCAGCAGCCAGCTGCGCGCCGCGGGACTGGATTACGACCACGGCGCGCGCCGCCTGGACTTGCTCGGACCGATGCGCGCCGAGTTGACGCCGCGGGCCTCGGCACCGGTGGCTTCCAGGGCCCCGTGACGGCGCCATGAGCCGGCATCGCTGCCCGAAGGTAGCCCGGTGAGCTCGCCGCTGGTCTTCATCACCGGTGCGTCCAGCGGCATCGGCCAGGCGCTGGCCGCGCGTTATGCCGCTGCGGGCTGGCGCTTGGCTTTGGCGGCAAGGCGGACAGATGCGATGCAGGCCTGGGCCGCGACGCTGGGTCTGGGGCCCGAGCGGGTGGCCGTCTACGGGGCTGATGTGGCCGTGACCGACAGCATCGTGGCGGCAGGGCACGCATGCATCGCCGCGCAAGGTCTGCCTGATGTGGTGGTGGCTTGCGCCGGCATCAGCCTGGGCATGGACACGGCCGAGCGCCCCGATCTGGACGTCATGCGCGAGGTGTTCGCGCTGAACAACGTGGGCCTGGCCGCGACGTTTCATCCTTTCGTGGCCGCGATGCGTGCGCGTGGCAGCGGCACGCTGGTGGGTGTGGCCAGCGTCGCGGCCATTCGTGGCTTGCCCGGGCATGGCGCCTATTCGGCCAGCAAGGCGGGCGTGGTGGCGTACTGCGAGAGCCTGCGGGTCGAGTGCCGCGGCAGCCGTGTGCGCGTGGTCACGCTCTTGCCCGGTTACGTGGCCACGCCGCTGACCGCACACAACCCTTACCGCATGCCGTTTCTCATGCCCGCCGAGGCCTTTGCCGAGCGCGCTTTCCGTGCCATCCAGGAAGGCCGCAGCTACAGCGTCATCCCCTGGCAGATGGCTGTCGTGGCGAAAGCCTTGCGTCTGCTGCCGAATGTGCTGTACGACCGGCTGATGGCGGGTCGCGGACGGAAGCCGCGCCGCGACTGAGGCGCGGCCCGGTCACGAGAGAGTCGCTACAGGCGCGCCCGGCCATGAAAAAGGGCACCCGAAGGTGCCCTGATCTCGACGCCGGCGCTGCAAGCGCCGACCGTCGCCAAGCGAAAAGAGTGCTCAGTAGCCGCCGCGGCTTCCGCCGCCACCGCCACCATAGCCGCCGCTACCGCCGCCGCCGCCGCCGCTGCGGCCACCACCGCCACCGCCGTAGGGGCTTCGACCACCGCCGCCACCGCCACCGCCGTAGGGGCTGCGGCCACCGCCGCCGCCGGCGCCGCCAGCGCCACCGCTACCGCCGCCACTACCGCCGCCGCCATAACCACCACCGCCGCCACCGCCGTAGCCGCCACCACCACCACCGCTGCGACCACCACCGCCGCCGCCGAAGCCGCCCGGCCGCTCTTCACGGGGGCGTGCTTCGTTGACAACCACAGCGCGACCGTCCAGAGGCTGGCCGTTCATGCCGTTGATGGCTGCTTGCGCTTCGGGGTCGGAGCCCATTTCCACGAACCCGAAGCCCTTGGAGCGGCCGGTCTCGCGGTCCATCATCACCTTGGCAGAGGTGACGGTGCCGAATTGCGAAAAGGCCTGGAGGAGCGAATCGTCGCGCACCGAATAAGCCAAGTTACCTACGTACAGTTTGTTTCCCACAGGGAGCCCTCAAAAGAATCAATAACCATGCGGAGCTCAACCCTGCGTGAACCAATCATGCGAAAGGTGCGGCTGCCAGACACAGACTGCTGATTAGCGCACCGTCGCACACAGCATGTAAAGAACCCGCGCTGAGAGTGTTGTTTTCGCGCTTCGCGGAAAAACCCCTGACGCGTTCGCTCAAGGGCGAGGCGCGGTTCTGACGCACGGCGTCCCGATGGATGTTCTGCCAGAAGGCTAGCACCTAACATTGCACTCCATGGACCTGCTGAAGCCTTTGATCGCCTTGCTGGCCATCGTCAACCCGATCGGGGTCGTGCCGTTCTTCATCCACTTCACGCAGGCTTTCAACCGGGCGCAACGTCAGCGCACCATCCGCATCAGTGCGTTCTCGGCCTTTTGCGTCATCGCCATCAGCGCTGTGGCCGGCCTGAAGGTGATCGAGTTCTTCGGCATCTCGCTGGCCAGCTTTCAGGTGGGCGGCGGCACGCTGCTGTTGATCAGCAGCCTGGCCATGCTGAATGCCGAGCAGGCCGACACCAAACCCAGCGACTTGAGCGAGGGCGACCAGAAGGTGGATGCCGGTGCCAGCATCGCCGTGGTGCCGCTGACCATCCCGCTGCTCACCGGCCCGGCGACCATCTCCACGATAGTCATCTACGCCGAGAAGACGCGCCACGTCTGGGAACTGGCTGTGCTGGTCGGCTACGGTGTCGTCATCGGGCTGGTGGTCTACCTCGTGTTTTCTGCATCGGGACGCATTGCCAGGGTACTGGGCCGCACCGGCATCAACATCATGACGCGCCTGATGGGTCTCATCCTTGCGGCGATGGCGGTCGAACTGCTGGCCGACGGCCTGGTGAAGCTCTTCCCGGTGCTGGCCAGCCACCTCGCCCGGTGATGCCGAGGCGCGAGGTGCGAGTGATGAGCCGCAAGTCGGCGGGTAACTCCCGATGGGCGCTTCTCGATGCCGGTTGTTACATTTGTCTCACTCGTGGCAGCGGTGGCTGAAGGTCGCTCTGTCTTGCGTGGGCCTGAGGAGACAACGGACAGAATTCGAACGTAGATTGCCAGACCGGCCCCGCAGATGGGCTGGCTTTTCGGGGCGCCGCTGGTCGGCGCCTTTTCATGCCTGCCTTTCCCGCCCGCTTTTCGAGTGATGGCCTGACGCTGCCACCGCTAGCATGCGCCGATGCGCCGTGCACACTGCCCACTGGAAGGCCTGCCATGTCCGTGAACCCCGAACTGCGCAAGCTGGACATCGACATTCCCTCGCAGCCGCAGGCGCTGGTGGAACTCTCGCTGCTGATGGCCGAGGAAGAGATCAACCTGCAGGCCGCGGCACGTCTCGTCGAAGGTGACATGGCGCTGGCGGCGGCGGTGATGAAGGCCGTGAACTCGTCCTTGTACGGATTGAAGGGCCGCGTGCAGAGCGTGCACCAGGCCCTGACCTACCTCGGCATGCGCGAGGTGGCGGCCATCACCTTCGAGATGGGCCTGCGCGCGGCTTTTCCGCCCGCGCCTGAACTCGAACCGATGTGGCAGCGCGCCAGCCAGCGTGGCACGCTGATGGGGCGGCTGGCGACGAAGCTTTCGCTGGACGCCTGGGCCGCGCATTCGGCCGGTTTGTTCGAAGAGTGCGGCAAGGCCGTGCTCTTCCGCCATGCCACCGACCACTACCGCGCCATGCTGCGCGCGACCGACAACGATGTCGATCTGGCGGGCCTCGAGCACGCCGGCTTCGGCGTCAGCCATGCCGCCCTGGGCGCAGCGCTGTGCGAAAGCTGGGGCCTGGGCGCGGCGGCCGTGGCCAGCGTGCGGCATCACGTGGTGGCGCAGGCGGCCTTTGCGCTGCCGGCGGCCGAAACGCGGCGCGGTGTGGCTGCGCTTTCGGTTCTGGCCTGGGTGTTGATGCAGGCCCCCGAGCGCGTGGACGAAGCCGTGAACGCGATGGCGCCAGCGGCCGGGCTCGACCACACCTTGGTGCTGCGCGCGGTGCGCCAGGTGCAGCAGCAGATGGCCGAGGACCGGGCCGCGGGTCGCTGAGCCAGCAGCCCGTTCCGGAAAAAAAAGGGCATGAGCCGTGGCCTTGTCAGGCTCAGGAAAGCCCGCCTTGTTTCCGGGCCTGGCTTGAGTAGGCTCTTAGCCTTCCTCGTCAGCACTCGG
>JBBSCV010000014.1:0-22688 GCA_038249925.1 Burkholderiales bacterium | reverse complement strand
TGGACTTGGACCTGGACGGCACCCGCATCGTGCCGCCGCCTCTGCCGGCAGCACCCGCGTCCGACGCCACCGTGTACGAGCCGCCGCTGCACAAGGCGCAACCCGTCGCAACGCCCGCGCCGGTTGCACGTGACTCTGCGACGGCGCCTCGTCGTGCGGCGCCTGATCGTGCGGCGGCAAGTGCGGCTGCAAGTGCGGCTGGAACCGCGGCTGCAAGTACGGCTGCAAGTACGGCTGCAGATGCGGCTGTAACGGCACCGAAGAACGGGCGTGGCTGGTTGCCGGCCGCGCTGGGCCTGGGATTCGTGGCGGTGGCCGTGGCGGCCTTTGCGCTGTGGCCGCGCGGAGAGGCCGTCGTCGCCGCCGACGCTGCAAGCGCGGCCGCATCGAGCGCCGCAGCCGCTTCAGCCGCAGCCGCAGCGACAGCATTGGCGCCGTCGGCCGCGCCTGCCACGAGCATCACGCCGCCTGCTGCCGCGCCGGTGCCTGAATCGACGGTGGCCACCGTCGTCGTTCCCAGCACGCCGGCAGCCGGCACAGGGGCGTCACCTTCTGCCCGCGCTGCGCCGGTCACCAGCGAAGCGGTCGTGCGCCAGCCGCGCCCCGCAGCGCCTGCCCGCACGATTGCGTCGGGCACGGCGGCTGCGGGGACTGCAGCGGGGTCCGTGGTGCCTTCTGTCGCCACCAGCGCACCCGCTGCATCTCTGTCACGCGCGCAGAGCCCGGTGACGGCTGCAACCTCTTCCCTGCCGCCGTCCACTGCCGAGGCGCCGCCTGCTGAGCCTGCGAAGCCCATCGTGGCCCGCGGCCCCGAGTTGGTTTGCGAGGGCCGCAACCCGGTGATGTATTTCGTCTGCATGGAACGTGAATGCCTGCGTGGCAGGTTCCAGGCCCATGCTGATTGCCTGAAGTGGCGCAAGGACGCGCGGCGCGAGACGAATTGACGCGGGCCACCCGCGGCGGGGTGCGACCGTTTCAGGCGTCCCCCACGCGCCAAGTCGTGCTGGAATAGCACGATTGCGCCAGGGCCCCCTTTGGCGGCACCCTCGGCGGGCTTTCCCGGAGACCACCTTGTCGCTTGTCATTTCCTCCCCCGACGCGCCCGAAGCCTCGGACACCCGCCCCCACGCCGCCGCCTGGCCCTCACGCCTGCCGCGCGAGCTCGTGGTGCCCGACACCACGCTGTGGTTCAACCTCGAGGTCAGCGCCAGACGCTACCCCGACAAGGCGGCCTGCATCTACCTGGGCCGCGCGCTCACCTACCGCGAACTGCATCGCCAGGCCGAGGCTTTGGCGGGCTGGCTGCAGGCCCAGGGCGTGAAGCGTGGCGACCGCGTGCTGGTCTACATGCAGAACTGCCCGCAATACCTGGTGGCCTTCTACGCTGTGCAGCGAGCCGATGCGGTGGTGGTACCGGTGAACCCGATGAACCGCGCCGACGAGTTCGGCCATTACATCGTCGACCCCGGCGCGCGCATCGCCATCACCACGGCAGACCTGGCGGCCACGGCGGCCGAAGCCAATTCCCGCCTGCCGCTGCAACAGCGACTGGTGCATCTGCTGGTGACGCGGTTTGCCGACGCCATGCCCGAGACGCTGGCGGCCGAAGACACCCCGCCGGCGGCCATGCTGGCCTGGTTGACGGCCGAGCATCTCCTTCCGCTGGCTGCCGAAGCGACTGAAGCGGCAGGATCGGCTGGGGCGTCTGAAGCTGCCCTGCGGACCACGCGCTGGACAGATGCCCTGGCCGCCGGCCACCCGCCCGGCCCCAGCGTGACCGAGCCCGATGACATGGCGCTGCTGCCCTACACCTCGGGCACCACCGGCCTGCCCAAGGGCTGCATGCACACGCACCGCACGCTGATGCCCAACGCGGTGGGCGGCGGGCTGTGGAGCCACGCCAGCGCCGAGACGACGAGCCTGGCCGTGGTGCCGATGTTCCACATCACCGGCATGATGTACGGCGTGCTGGGCAGCGTGTATCTCGGCAGCACCGTGGTCATCCTGCCACGCTGGGACCGCGACCTCGCCGGCCGCACCATCAGCCGCTACGGGGTGACGCACTGGACCTGCATCCCGACGATGATCATCGACCTCTTCGGCAGCCCGAACTACAAGAGTTTCGACCTCAGCAGCCTGCGCTACATCAGCGGCGGCGGCGCGGCCATGCCGTTTGCGGTTGCCGAGCGCCTGCAGCAGGAATTCGGCCTGACCTTCGCCGAAGGCTACGGCCTGACGGAGACCGCCGCGCCCAGCCACGGCAACCCGCCCGAGCGCGCCAAGCTGCAGTGCCTCGGCATCCCCATCTACGGCGTGGACAGCCGCATCGTCGACCCCGAAACCTTGCGCGAACTGCCCTCTGGCGAGGTGGGTGAAATCGTCACCCACGGGCCGATGGTCTTCAAGGGCTACTGGGAGCACCCGCAGGCCACCGAAGCGGCTTTCATGCAGATCGACGGCAAACCCTTCTTCCGCACTGGCGACCTGGGCCGGCGCGACGAAGAGGGCTACTTCTTCATCACCGACCGCCTGAAACGCATGATCAACGCCAGCGGCTACAAGGTCTGGCCGAGCGAGGTGGAGCTGCTGCTCTTCAAGTGCCCGTGGGTGCAGGAGGCCTGTGTCATCGCCACGCGCGACGCCTACCGCGGCGAAAGCGTGAAGGCCGTGGTGGTGCTGCGCGCCGAGGCGCGCGGGCAGGTGACTGAACAGCAGGTGGTGGACTGGGCGCGCGAGCACATGGCGGTCTACAAGGCGCCGAAGGTGGTCGAGTTCGCCGAAAGCCTGCCCAAGAGCGGCGCTGGCAAGGTGATGTGGCGCTTCTTGCAGGAAAGGGAAGCCGCCGCGGGCTGAGCACCTGCAACTGAGGACGCCCGCCGCGCACGCCCGCCGAGCACGCCCGCGACAATGCAGGCATGTCCCAAGACAGCCAGTTCATCGTGCCGCCGTCCTTCACCGCACTGTTCGTGCCGGCCGGGCGCAGCAAGCCTGTCGAGACGCGTGAACACATCACTGCGCGCTACGAGTTCTGCGAAGACCTGGCGCAAATGCTCACCGAGCCGGCAAGCATCAAGAAGTGGGAACTGGGCGTGACCGAGGCCGACGTTCTGGAACGTATGAACCTCGGCCTGACGGGTGAAGGTGCCGTGGTCGAAGCTGCTGAAGCGCGCTGGGTGCTGCGCCGGCTTGCCGAGCTGCTGGAATGGCCCGACCCCGGGCCGTCGAACGCGGGCGGCGCTACAGCCTGAACGGACCGCTGGTGAAGATGCGCGCGTCCATCGTGCGCAGGTCGGCGGCCACGGCCACGGGTGCGCCGCAGGCCGCCAGCACATCGCGCTGCAGGTCCAGCCCCGGCGCAATTTCGATCAACGTCAGTTGCGCCTGGCCCGCAGCGCCCGTTTGCAGATCGAAGACCGCTCGCTCGGTGATGTAGCGCACGCGCTGCCCGCGGGCGGCCATGTAGGCGGCGTTGTAGCTGAGGTGCGACACGGCAGCCACCAGCTTCTGCAGCCGGCCTTCCTGCACGATGCGCAGCTTGCCGTCTCTGGCCTGCACCTGCAAGCCGCCTGTGGTCAGCGTGCCCACGAACACCACTGCCTTGGCGCCCTGCGTGATGTTGATGAAACCGCCCACGCCGGCGATGGCCGCGTCTTCGCCGTTGCCGAAGCGGCTGACGTTGACGTTGCCCGCTGCGTCCACTTCGGCCATGCCCAGCACGGCCAGGTCGATGCCGCCACCGTCGTAGAAATCGAACTGCGCAGGCTGGTCAACCACCGCTTCCGGGTAGGCACTGGCACCGAAGCTCAGGCCATCGGCCGGCGTGCCGCCGATGGGGCCGGCTTCGACACTGAGCGTGTAGCCGCGCACGCCGGCGGCCTGGGCCAGCGCGCCCACCGCCGCCGGCATGCCCACGCCCAGATTCACAACGCGGCGCCGGCCTTGGGGCTGCGCCTGGGTTTGAAGCTGCGCCTGCGCCAGTTCCAGCACCGCGCGGCGCTGCACCAGCGTGCGGGCGTCGAGCACCGTTTCGGCCAGGCGCGGTGCCTGCTGGGCATCGAAGCCGGCACCGCGCCAGGGCTGAAGGTAGCTCTCGTTGTCTTGCTCGCCGAAGGTGATGCGGTGCAGGTCGGGGTCGGTGTTGTGCACCACCACGTCCACCAGATGGCCGGGCACGCGGATGGGCGCCAGCGCTTCGTGACGACCGACGACTTCACGCACCTGTGCAATGACGAGCCCGCCGCTGTTGCGCACGGCCTGGGCCACCGCCAGCACTTCGTGGTGGAAGGCCTCGCCGTGGGTGCTGAGGTTGCCGCGTGCGTCGGCGGTGGTGGCGCGCAGCAAGGCGCAGTGGATGGGGAAGGTGGGGTAGAACAGCAAGTCCTTGCCGTGCAGCTGCAGCGCTTCCACCCAATGCCGGCCTGCGGCTTGTGCGCGCAGCGCCCGCTGGTTCAAGGCGCCGCCTTGGTAGCGTGAGTCCAGCGCCGTGCGTGGGTCGACGAAGGTGTGCAGGCCGACACGGCTCAGCAACCCCGGCAGGCCGGCAGCGATGGCGCGGTAGAGGTGGCTGATGACGCCCTGCGGCAGGTTCCAGGCCTCGCACTCTTCAGCCAGGGCCAGCGCAGACAGCCGCGTGGCCGTTCGCCAGTGGCCACCGCACACCGCGCGCACCATGCCGACGTTGCCGAAGTGGTTCACGCCACGCTGCCCGCGGTCGCCCTGGCCGGCGCTGTAGACGAGCGTCAGGTCGCGCGGTGCCCCGCTGGCCAGGAAGCGGCGCTCCAGGGCCTGGGTCACGGCCTCGGCATGGCCAGCGCCGACGAAGCCGGCGCTGGCCACGGTCCAGCCCGGCTGCACCAGCGCTGCGGCCTCGCCGGCCGAAAGAAAACGCGGCGCGCTCATTAAGGTGTCAGACCGAGCTCAAGCGTTGTGGATGCAGGGTTCACTCGATGCGGTGGCCGCGGGCGCGCAGCAACAGCAGGCAGCCGACGAAACCGGCAGATGCGGAAAGAAAGAAGAGCCCCGTGCCGTAACTGCTGGGCGAGGCGTCTGCACTGCGGCCGGCCAGGCAGGCGGTGCCGGCGACGACACCGAAAGCGGCCAGCAACTGCAGCGGGCGCACCGTGTGCACGAAGCGGTTGTAGGTGCCGGGTGGAAAGTGGCCATCGACGCCGTTGCGGATCTGCTTCATATCCAGCGGATGGCCACGCATCCAGAGCGGCGTGGTGGCGAAGAAGAACGCCGGCAGCGCAAGCGTCACATAGCCCTGCAGGTTGAACTGAAAGGCGCCGGTCTCGGGCAGAGCGGCCAGCGACAGGCCCAGCTTGGCGGCAAGGCCGAGCAGGACAGCCCAGGATAGAAAGGCGAAGATGCGGATGGGGGTCATGGAAAGTACGGCGCTGACTCAGCTGAGACTGCGTGCGTGATTCTGCAAGCAGACCGGCCTGCGTGGTCTCAGGGCATCAACGCATGGCGCGGCAGCAGGCTGAGCGCACTGTGCTTGTAGCGGGCTGGACAGGCTGCATCCCGCATGCGCGACACAACACAGACCCTGTTTGCCAGGCGCTGCTAGAGTGGCTGGCACGGCCATCCTGCCCCCACACGTCGCCGCGTGCGATCGAAGTCATCACCGCCGAACGATGCTGCCCACGACGCTGACCCCGCCCATGCAGATGAACGCGCCTCGCCTGCTGCAACTGCACAACGCCGGCACCTACGCCGGCAACAACGCAGCTACCGATACCGACCCCGACCCCGACCCCGACCCCGACGCTGCCCTGGCCGCTGAAGCCGCCGCAGGACTGCTGGCCAAGCCGGCATTTGCTTCGCCCAAGTTCTTCTACGACACGCTGGGCTCGCGGCTGTTCGAGGCCATCACCGCGCTTGAGGAGTATTACCCGACGCGCACCGAGAACGCCATCTTCGCCAGCCATGGCGCGGCCATTGCGCGGGCGGCGCTGGCGCGCACTGGTGCGGCGCCGGTACTCGTGGACCTGGGCGCCGGCAGCTGCGCCAAGGCGTCGCGGCTGTTCGGCACCGTTCGGCCGCGGCGCTATGTGGCCGTGGACATCGCGGTGGAGTTCGTGACCCAGGCCTTGCAGCACTTGCAGCGCGAGAACCCCGAGCTCGATCTCGTGGGCGTCGGCCAGGACTTCTCGGCGCGCTTGCAGCTGCCTGCAGGCGTGGTGGATGGCCCGGCGCTGGTGTTCTACCCGGGTTCCAGCATTGGCAACTTCGCGCCTGACGATGCCCTGCGCCTGCTGCGCGAAGCCCGCGAGCTGGCCGCCGGCGGAGCGTTGCTGGTGGGGGTGGACCTGATCAAGCCGCGCGCCTTGCTGGAGGCTGCCTACGACGACGCGCTGGGCGTCACCGCAGCCTTCAACCTGAATCTGCTGCGCCACCTGAACCGTCTGCTGGGAGCCGACTTCGCGCCGCGCGACTGGCGCCATGTGGCGCTGTTCAACGCCGAGGCATCGCGCGTCGAGATGCACCTGGAAGCGAAGAGCGATCTGCAGGTGCGCTGGACGGGCGGCGAGCGCAGTTTTTCTGCAGGCGAACGCATCCACACCGAAAGCTCCCACAAGTGGACGCCCGCCAGCTTCTCTGCGCTGCTGCGCGACGCCGGCTGCCACGACATTCAGCACTGGCAGGACGAACGCGGCTGGTTCGGGGTGTTTCTGGCGGCGGCTTGAAGGCCCGCCAGCCAAGCCGGCGCGGCTAGACAGCGCAGCTTCGCAAGCCGGCAGGCACATCGTTGCGTGCGGCGGGAAAGTAGTTGCGAAAGCGTGCATGGCGCAGCCGAGGCTGGGTCATGAACGAGGCACCACGCAGCACCGGGCGGCCGTCGAACCAGGGTGCCGAGTAGTCGCGGTAAGGGTGGGCACGAAAGCCGGGGTAGGGCGCAAACGGGCTCGCCGTCCACTCCCAGACATCGCCCCAGCGGAAGCTTCCCGCGCTGCCGTGCTGATCGACGTGCTCAATGCCGTACTCACTCCCGTACTCGCTCAGCGCTGCCTGTTCCCATTCGGCCTCCGTCGGCAAGCGCCGGCCGGCCCAGCAGCACCACGCCAGCGCTTCGTGCTGTGTCAGATGGCAGGCGGGCTCGTCGATGGGCAGCGCTTGCCATGCGCCACCACGCCAAAGCTGCCAGCCGCAGGGGGTGCCGGCAGCCTTGCGCAGGTATTTCGGCGCCTGCGCCGCGCTGCTGCGGCGCCGTGCGTCGCCTGCAGGTGTCCACCAGCGCGCGTCGGCATAGCCACCGGCTTCGACGAACGGCAGGTACTCGGCCCAGCGCAGCACCTGGGCGTCGATCTCGAACGGCGTGGTGCACACGGTGTGCGCACCGAGTTCGTTGTCGAAGGCGAAGCCCGAGTTGCTGGTGCTGCCGAGCTGAAAGCAGCCCCCCGCAAGGGCCAGCGCGGCAGGCGGCGTGGGCAGCGTGGGGGCCTGCCAGCGGGCATCAGTGATGTTCACGCCCAAGGCCTGCGCCGTGTAGAGCGCGGCTTCGTGGTGCATGTCTTCGTGCAGCAACGCCAGGCGAAAGAAGTAGAGACTCGGCTCGGCCGTGGCCGGCCACGTTGCCAGCAGCGCCAGCGTCTGCTGCAGTTGCGAGTGAAGATCGGCACGTGTGGCGTGAGCACCCGGCAGCGCAAGCTGCCAGCGTGTGGCGTGCGGCACGCGGCTGGAGTCGTACAAGGCATCGGCCCCGGCTCTTGGCGGCGGCAGACGGGGCAGCTCAGGGTCGGCCCGCAACCCTTGGCCACACGCCGGGTAGCGGCCGAGCCACCAGCTCTGGAACCAGCCGAGATGGCCCAGTTCCCACAGCAGCGGGTTGAATTCGGCGCGCCGCGGCACGGCCAAGCCGGGCAAAGCAGACTCGAAAACCGCGAAGGTGGACAGCGTGTCGCTGCGGCTGGCCTGCAGCGCCAACGCCAGCGCCTGGGCATCGCCGCAGCGCGCCAGGTGCGCCGGCTCGCGGCAGGCTAGGCTCTGCTGATGCATCTGGGTTCCATCGTCATCGTCACACCGGCTCTCGCACAGGCCAACAACGGCAACTGGCAGACGGCCAGCCGCTGGGCGCGCCTGTTGCGGCCAGCTTACCGCGTGCGTGTGGTTGATCAGTGGACGGCGAAGGATGCGCACGGCGCTGACGACGCTGACGCCGACTTGATGATCGCGTTGCACGCCCGGCGCTCAGCTGCGTCGGTAGAGGCCTGGCGTGCCGCGCACCCGCAGCGGCCCTTGGTGCTGGTGCTGACGGGCACCGACCTGTACCGCGACGTCCACCATGACGCCGATGCGCAGCGCTCGCTGGCCCTGGCTGACGCGCTGGTGGTGCTGAACGAGCTGGGGGCGCAGGCCCTGCCTGCCCGGTACCGCAGTCGCTGCCATGTCGTGCTGCAGTCGTGCCCGGCTCGGCGCACGCTGCCGCACAACGGGCGACACCTCCGCGCCTTGATGGTGGGCCACCTGCGTGACGAAAAAGACCCGCAGACCTATTTCGCCGCCGCACGGCTGCTGGCGGGCCGGCCCGACATCTTGCTCGACCACATCGGCGCGGCACTCGACCCCGCGCTGGGCGCGGCTGCGACGGCCTTGGCTGCTGTGCAGCCCAACTACCGCTGGCTGGGCGGCTTGCCGCATGCCGCGGTGCGCGGCCACATCCAGCGCGCGCATGTGCTGGTGCACGCCAGCCGGCTGGAAGGTGGAGCGCATGTGATCACCGAGGCCCTGCGCAGCGGCACGCCGGTGCTGGCGTCGAACATCGCCGGCAACCTGGGTCTGCTGGGGCTCGGCTATTCCGGTGTGTTCGAAGCCGGCGACGCGGCCAGCCTTGCGGCGCTGTTGGCGCGTGCGCGCGACGATGCGGCTATGCTGCCAGCGCTGCAACACGAGGCCGCTGCACGCGCTGTGTTGTTCAGCCCACAGGCCGAGCGCGCTGCGCTGCTGGCGCTGATTGCCACTCTGACGAGCCAGCAGCCAGCAGCCCGCAGCCCGCAGCCCGCAGTCCCCAGCCATTAGCCATTAGCCAGTAGGCATTAGCTGTTAGCCACAGGCCCCGACATACTTCCAGGAGACCCCCCATGAACGCCCCAGAAAAGCTGGCCGAACCCCGCCTCACCTCGCTGTCGCATGGCGGTGGCTGCGGATGCAAGATCGCGCCGGGCGTGCTGAGCGAAATCCTGAAGGGCACGGCCGCCATGCCCATTCCCAAGGAATTGCTGGTCGGCATCGAGACCGCCGACGACGCCGCCGTCTACCAGCTGAACGACGAGCAGGCGCTGATTGCCACCACCGACTTCTTCATGCCCATCGTCGACGACCCGCACGACTTCGGGCGCATCGCCGCCACCAACGCCATCAGCGATGTCTATGCCATGGGCGGCCGGCCCATCCTGGCGCTGGCCCTGGTGGGCATGCCCATCAATGTGCTGAGCACGCAGACCATCGGTCGCATACTCGAGGGCGGCGCCAGCATCTGCCGCGAAGCCGACATTCCCATCGCCGGTGGCCACACCATCGACAGCGTCGAGGCCATCTACGGCCTGGTCGCGCTAGGCCTCGTGCACCCCAGGCACGTCAAGCGCAATGCCGACGCACAACCCGGCGACGTGCTGGTGCTGGGCAAGCCCGTCGGTGTGGGCGTGATGAGCGCGGCGCTGAAGAAGGGCGAACTCGGCGACGCGGGTTACGCGCGCATGATCGCCACCACCACGAAGCTGAACACACCGGGCCCCGACCTCGCCGCCTTGCCCGGCGTGCATGCGCTGACCGACGTGACGGGCTTTGGCCTCGCCGGCCACGTGCTGGAGATGGCGCGCGGTGCGCGCTGCGAGGTGCAGATCGATTGGGCCAGCGTGCCGCTGCTGCCCGGTGTGCGTGTCTTGGCCAGCCAGGGCTTCGTGACCGGTGCGTCGGGCCGCAACTGGGCCGGTTACGGCGTCGACGTGTCGTTGCCGGCCGGCTTCGCCGCAGAAGACCAGGCTTTGTTGAGCGACCCCCAGACCAGTGGCGGCCTGCTCGTCGCCTGCACGGCCGACACGCTGACCGAGGTGCTGGCCACTTTCGCGCGCCACGGCTTTGCCGAAGCGGCGGTGGTCGGGTGCGTGCTCGACCGCAGCACGACGCCGCGGCTGCACGTTCGCTGAACGCAGGCTACGCAGCCCAATCTGCGAGCGAAAGCGGGCTCAGCTCCTGCTCAGTTCCGCTTGCGGAACATAACCACGTGCTGCCACGGCAGCGTGCTCACGGTGCGCTCCCAGTCCAGTGGGAACACGGCCGCTTCACGCTTGATTTGCGCCTCGCTCATCTTGTGCAAAGGCTTGATGGGCACGCGTGGATCCTCGGCCTTGTATTCGACGAAGACGACGCGACCGCCAGGCTTGAGCGCTTTCATCACGCTGGCCATCACCTCGTACGGAAAGGCCAGCTCGTGGTAGACGTCGACCATCACGGCCAGGTCCACCGAGCCTGCCGGCAGCCTGACATCGTCGACCGCGCCGAGCCGCGGCTCGATCTGCGTCAGCCCGCTTCGCTTCACGCTGGCATGCAGCAGGCTCACCATCTCCGGCTGCACGTCCACCGCCCAGACCTTGCCGGCCGGCAGCACCGCGGGGGCCATGCGGCGCGACAAGTAACCGGTGCCGGCGCCGATGTCGGCCACCACCATGCCCGGCCGCAGCGCCAGTGCGGCCAGCAGCAGGTCGGTGCGCTCTTCGCGTTCACGCTCCTCGCGCTCGAGCCAGGCCGCGCCCTGCCAGCCCATCACCGCCGAAATCTCTCGTCCCATGTAGCGCTTGCCAATGCCGTCGCTGCTGGCCGGCACGGCGCTGTAGCGCTCGGCAAAGGCGGCGGGCTGCGCCAGCACGGCGCCGGCCGTCAGCAGCAAGGCGGAGAGGGCGCTCAGCCAGAAGTGCGAGCGCTTCATCGCACTGCCAGCCAGATTTCGTTGCGGCGCATGAACCACGGCGTCATCGGGCCGTTGTAGCGCGCCAGCACGGGCTCGCCTTCGGTGGCGATGCCGGCAGCGGCCACCGTGGCCTGCAGCTTGGCCAGATGCTCTTCGTAGTTGGCCTGCGACCAGGTGCCCGAATAGCGAATGGCCACACGCGAAGCCGCAGGCTCTTCGCGCAAGCGCACGCGGGGGTCCAGGGGCTCGGCTGCTGTCGCCAGCGTCACGCTCCTGGGCAGCACGAACTGCACGCGCGTGCCGCCGGCCACGGCGCCTTGCGTCACCGGCGCTGTCATCGCGAGCTTCACGGGTTCAGCGCTTTGGGTCACTGGCGCCGTCATTTCCAGCTTCCGCTGACCCTTGTTCTTGCCGAAGATGTAGCCGGCCAGGATGGGGAAGGCCTGGTTGCCGGCGTCAGCGGACGTGGTGTCGAGCACCACCTCTGCCACCACGTAGGCCGCGTAGCGCCGCAACTCGGTCTCGTTGCCCAGTTGCCGAACGACCTCGTAGGCGGGCTCCTCGATGGCGTGGCTTGCGGGGGGTGCCAAGACCAGCAGCAGTATCAGTAGAAATCGGGTCATGCATCAGAGCTTACGGGCACCACGCTGCGGCGCGTGAAATCAGGGTCTTGGCGCGGTGCGCCCGACCAAGACCTGCTGGCGACAGGGCTGCTGGCGCCATCACCGCTGGCGCCATCAGCGGGCCCACGCCTTCACGTCGGGCCACCCCATCAGCCTGAAGACCACGTAGTTGATCGCAGCCTCGGCCGGGTCGTCGGCGAAAACGATCAGCTCGGCGTGCCGCGGCACGCCGGCCTTGTCGATGATTCGCCACAGCTCCGCGGCGGCCTTGGGCCTGCCGTCGCCGCCGATCAATTCGATGTGTGCCAGGTGCACGACCTTGCCGTCCGGCGCAACCCGCGGCAGCGTCTTGCCGGCAGCGATGTAGACCTTCTCGAACTCGCCCTGCGTGCGCGTCGGGTCGCTCACCCAGGCCGTGCGTCCCTGGCGGGCGGTGTAATTCGTCGGCGGTACCGCCAGGTCAGTCATTCCCTGCGGGTTGCGAATGGCCGTGGCCACCTTCGTCAGTTCCTCGCCGCTCAAAGCCCAGTCGTCCACCGAGTCCATCAGCAGCGACACCCGGGGCTGCCCCATCTGCTCGAAAGCCATGAATGCCAGTGCGGCGTCGGGCGAGAGGCCGCCGTCGCTGACGATCACGACATCGTGCGTCGGGCCGACGCCGGCCTGCCCCAGCGTCAGCGCCAACCGCTGCGGTTGCTGCAACTGGGTGTGAACGGTCTGGGCGGGAATGTTCAGCGCAAAGGGCAGGTGGCCCCGTGCGTACTGGGCGGGCTCTCGCACGTCGACGATGCTCAGGTCGGCCGCGCCGAACAAGCGCAGCATCGCGCTGTTCCAGCCGGTCACCCAAGACGCAGGGCGCAACAGATGCGGCGCCGAGTAGGTCCAGAACGGCAGCCCGCGGTCGTCGCGCAGCCACTCTCGTTGCGATTCCTGGTACAGCGTGACTTTCCTGTGGTCGGCAATGAATTTGAGTGCGAACCAGTTGACCGCCGCGGCGCCACCGCCGCCGCAGTGGCTGTGCACCGTCTGCTCTGGCCTGATGCCGGTGTAGCGCAGCAGGCGCTGCAATTCGGAGGCTGACTTGAAGGTCTTGTCGGCATTGAACAAGTCGCTGCTGGGCATCGACACGGCATTCGGCACGTGCCCGGCGCGGTCGAAGAAGCGACGCGCGCCGTAGTAATAGTCCGCGCTCAGCGCGTCCATCAGCACGTGGTGCTTGAGGTCGCCCGAGGCCACCAGGAACTCCGGCAGCCGCACCCGCGCCTCTTCGCGAAGCTGTGTCACGCGGAAGGTGCCGCGCGTGGGCGCCGGGGTGGCTTCGGTGACGACCGCGCCGCCCTTGGCGCGCCAGGCGGCCAAGCCGCCATCGAGCAGGAACACGTCCTTCGCCGGCACGCCGTGGTAGTAGAGGTCGTAGAACAGCCGCGGCGCCATGAAGTCGGCGCCCTGGTCGTAGATGACTACTTTGCGATTTGGGCTCACGCCCCACGATTGCAGACGCTGCTCCATCTGCTGCGGCGTGGGGTCCTGTGCGCCGTAGCGGTAGCGATCGGCGCTGACGGCGCCTGGCACATGACCCGCCATGTGGTCCTGTGTCGACGACGCGTCGATCAACAGCACTTCGCCCAGTCGCTGCTGCAGCCAGGCGGCATCGACAAGACGGCTCTTCTGGGAGTCTGCGGCTGACGCTCCAGTCGGGCCCAGCAACATCAGCCAGGCAAAGCCGCAGGCCAGAAAGAGGCGCGGCCAGCGGTGGTCGAAAATTCGCATGTCATCCTCCATCGCAAGAGAGTGAGGTCGACGCTAGCGATTGAGCCGTGCACCAGCCAGGGCGGGCCGACGAGATGCAGGATCGGCTGGCCGAGTTGCAGCGGATGTCTCGCGAGGCGCAGTCGCAATGCGTCGATGGCGCAGCATCGCGCATGAACTGTCTGAAATCCCCCAGCCAATGCGTTTCAGGCGCCCGGCCCGGTGCCCGGGGCCGCGGGGCTCGGCTGCGCCAGAGCTTGTTGGAGTCGAGTTCGGCGCCCGATCGACCGGAAAAACCCGTCAACGATCACCGCGGATGAACCTCCTTTGGGTTGCGGTCGACCCTCAACAGGCCGCCGCCGAACCCACGTGCCGCATCAGTGGGTGTTCGGTGGCTTTGCCGGGGGCCATCAGGAAAAGAAAGCCCGTTTCAATTTCCGGTTCTTCTCCGGTTCTGCCGCACTATTCGTGGGCGGTTTGGGGCGATCCTGAACATCCGGGGTCCCGTCTCAAGGCCGCTGGTGCAGCACCAGCGGCAGCACCGCCGTGGCGCCGGCCTCGCGCAGCAATGCGGCGGCCACGGTCATGGTCCACCCGCTGCGGTAGCGGGCATCGACCAGCAACACCGGCCCGGCCGGCACCACCACGCCGTGGCGCAGCGCCACGGCCTGGCGCAGCGCCGCCACGCGTGCGGCCGAGGCCAAATCCTCATCCGGCATCGCGCCTGACCCTTGCAAGGCATCGACCAGCGGCAACCGGCCCACCGTCGCCAGGTGCAGAGCCACTGACTGAATCAACAGCGGGTGCGACACGGACGGCACCGTGACCACGGCCACCGGACGGTCGCTCCAACTGCGCCGCCAGCGGCCGAGCAAGCCGACCAGGCCTTCCAGCACCGTCGCCGGGGCCGGCCCGTCTGGCGCATTGAACAGCGGCCCCAGCGCATCGGCCCAGCCGGGGTCGTCGGCAAAGGCCAGCGCACGACCTTCGCTGCACCCGGTGATGCGGCCCTTGCGCGTGCCGCCCGACGGCCACAGCTTGCGCGGCTCGATGACCACGTCCTGCCCACGCGCAAACACACGCGCGGCCTCGGTGCGCGCCACGCTGGGCCGTGCACCCGGGCCGGGCAGCCGGCCGGTGCACACGCTGCAGCGGCCGCAGTCGCTGGGCTCGGGGTCGTCCAGCGCCTGTTGCAGAAAGCGCATCAGGCAGCCGCGGCCGGCGGCGAAGGCGCGCATCAGGCCGGCCTCGCGCTCGCGCACCTCGGCCAGGGCCCGCCAGCGCGCGGCGTCGAACGTCCAGGGCGTGCCGGTCAAGGCCCAGGCCGTGCCCTGGCGCTGCACCACCTCGTCGACAGCCAGAATCTTCAGCAGGCCCTCCAGGCGGCCACGCCGGATCGTGGTGGCGTTTTCCAGCGCCAGCAGGCTCTGCGGCCCGGGCCCCAGCGCCGCGATGATCCTGCCCACACGCTGCGGGTCGGGCACACCCGCGGTCGCGAAGTAGGCCCAGATCTGCTCGTCGGTCTCGGCCGGCAGCAGCACGGCCACGGCGTCGTCCAGCGCCCGGCCGGCGCGGCCCACCTGCTGGTAGTAGGCAACAGGCGAGGCCGGCGAGCCGACGTGAATGCAGAACGCCAGATCGGGCTTGTCGTAGCCCATGCCGAGTGCCGATGTGGCCACCACGGCCTTCAGCGCGTTGTGCCGCAGCGCGTCCTCGATTCCCTGGCGCACAGCGCTGTCCTGGCCGCCGTGATAAGCCGCGACCTCGAAGCCGCAGGCGCGCAGGAAGCCGGCCAAGCGCTCGGTCTCTGCCACTGTCAGCGCATAGACGATGCCCGAGCCCTCGAACACGCCCAGCGCGTCAGCGACCCAGGCATAACGTTGCAGCGCACTCAGGCCCGGCACGACCGCCAGGCGCAAGGACGAGCGCGCGAGCGAGCCGCGAAAGGTCTGCGTCTGCGGGCCCAGCTGGCGCGCGATGTCCTGCGTGACACGGCTGTTGGCAGTCGCGGTGGTGGCCAGCACGGGGGTGGCCGCACCGATGCCCAGCAGCGTCTTCGCCAGACGCTGGTAGTCGGGCCGAAAGTCGAAGCCCCAGTCCGAGATGCAATGCGCCTCGTCGATCACCACCAGCCCGGTCGACGCCAGCAGGCCCGGCAGGCGCCGCGCAAAGCCCGTGTTGCCCAGCCGCTCGGGCGACACCAGCAGCACGTCGAGCACGTCGCTGGCGATGTCGTCGAAGACGGCGTCCCAATCCGCCAGGTTGGTGGAGTTGACGGTGGCCGCACGCAGGCCGGCCCTGGCCGCAGCAGCGACCTGGTCGCGCATCAGCGCCAGCAGTGGCGAGACGATCAGCGTGGGGCCCTTGCCCTGGGCACGCAGGGCCGAAGTCGCCGCCCAGTAGACGGCCGACTTGCCCCAGCCGGTGGCCTGCACCACCAGCACGCGCGCCTGCTGCTCGACCAGTGCGGCCACGGCGGCGGTCTGGTCTTCGCGCGGCGTCGCCGCGGGCCCCGCCATCGCGGCGAGCACCCGGCGTAAATGGGTGTCGGCAAGGCGGGTGTCGGCAAGGCGGATGTCGGCAAGGCTCACGCCGGGATTGTGGGCGGCCTGTGCCGCAGCCCCGATGTGCGGCGACAGACGGAAAGACAGACGGACAGACTGGCCACGGAATGCCAGCGCAAACCCCGATGGTGTCTGTGCGGTAGACCCACAAAGATTACGGCAATTGGGGCCGCTTGGCGGCAGACACAAGGCATGCCCACCGATCAGTACCAGATGGACACCTTTCCGCAATGTCTCCTCCACCACGCAACAACCCGCCCCGAAGGCCCGGCCATCCGGGAGAAGAGCCGCGGCATATGGAAGACCCTGACTTGGCGCCAACTGGCCGATGAGGTCACGGTCCTGGCCGCCGCTTTGTCGGCGCAGGGTTTGCAACGCGGGGACCATGTCGGGCTGCTGGGCGAAAACCGCCCTCGTCTGTTTGCCGCCATGGCCGCCGCGCAGTGGCTGGGCGGCGTGGTCGTGCCCCTGTTCGCCGACACCACGGCCGACGAGATCGCCGGCCCCATTCAAAACGCAGACATCGCTTTCGTCTTCGCGGAGAACCAGGAACAGGTCGACAAACTGCTGTCCCTGATGCCGCGTTGCCCGACCGTGCGTCGCGTCATCTTCGACGACGACCGCGGCATGCGCCACTACCGGCAGCCGCAGCTGCAAAGCTACGACGCACTGCTGGCCCAGGGCGCTGAAGGATTGGCCGGCCGCAAGGCCGCGCTCGATGCCGAACTGGCGCGCGGCAGTGGCAAGGACCCGGCGGCGTTGTTCTTCACCTCGGGCACCACCGGGCCAGCGCGCGGCGTCCTGCACAGCCACGGGGCCCTGATCGACCGCGCCCGCACTGCCGCCCAGATCGACGGCCTGAACGACAGCGACACCACCATCGCCTACCTGCCGCCGGCCTGGATCGGCCAGCATGTGCTGGCCTATGCGCTGCCGATGGTCGCGGGCTCGTGCGTGTGCTGCCCCGAGTCGTCCGAGACCATGCTGCAGGACATGCGCGAGATGGGCCCCAGCGTCTTTCTGGCGCCGCCGCGGGTGCTGGAGGCGCTGCTGACGCAGGTATCGATCCGCATCAACGACACCGGCGGCATCAAGCGCGGCCTGTACACACATTACCTGGGCGTGGCCCAACGTGTCGGCGCCCGTCTGCTGACCGGCCAGCCCGTGGCCTTCGGTGACCGTCTGGCCTATGCGCTGGGCAACATGCTGATCTACAGCCCCGTGCGCGATGTGCTGGGCATGAGCCGCCTGCGCGTGGCCTACACGTCTGGCGAGGCCATCGGGCCCGACCTGCTGCTGTTCTACCGCTCGATCGGCATCAACCTCAAGCCGCTGTACGGATCGACCGAGACAGGTCTGTTCGTCACCATGCAGGGCAGCGGGCAGGTGCGGCCCGACACCGTGGGCCCGGCCGCCCCGGGGGTCGAACTTGCCATCAGCGCTGACAGCGAATTGCTGGTGCGTTCCCCGGGCCTGTTCCTGGGTTACCACCGCGATGCCGAGGGCACGCGCCAAGCCACCAATGCCGACGGCTGGTTTCACACCGGCGACGCCGGCTTGCTGGGAGCAGACGGGCAATTGCGCGTCATCGACCGTCTCAAGGACGTTGGCAAGCTCAACGACGGTACGCTGTTTGCACCCAAAGTGCTGGAAAACAAGCTCAAGTTCTCGCCCTACATCAACGAGGCGGTGGCCTTCGGCAACGGGCGCGACCGGGTTTGCATGTTTGTCAACATCGACCTCGATGCCGTCGGCAACTGGGCCGACAAGCAGGGCATCTCTTACACCGGCTATGCCGACCTGGCCGCGCACGACCAGGTCTACGGGCTGATTGCCGATTGCATTGCCAGGGCCAATGCCGAACTGGCGGGCGACCCGGCGCTGGCGGGCTTGCAGATCTACCGCTTCCTGCTGCTGAACAAGCTGCTGGAGGCCGACGACGGCGAACTCACGCGCATGCGCAAAGTGCGGCGCAACGTCATCGCCCAGCGCTACGCAGGCCTGGTCGACGCGCTCTACGACGGCCGCAGCCAGGGGCGTGTGGACGCCGAGGTTCGCTACGAAGACGGCCGCATCGGCATCGTCTCGGCCGACGTGAAGATCCGCGAGGCGAAGCCCTTCGCGCCGACCATCACTTCACTGACGCAGAAGAAGGCGGCTTGAGATGGACATGGCCATCCACAGCCGCGAACAAGCCCCTAAGGCCGCGCCACCGCAGCGCGGCTACGCCATCGGCGGCCCGATCCTGGAGCTGGACTCGGTGTCGCTGCGCTTCGGCGGCGTCAAGGCACTGACCGACATCTCCTTCGACGTGCTCGAGCACGAGGTGCGCGCCATCATCGGCCCCAACGGCGCCGGCAAGAGTTCGATGCTCAACGTCATCAACGGCGTGTACCGGCCGCAGGAAGGCAGCATCACCTTCCGCGGCCAGAAGCTCGCCGACATGACGCCCAATCGGGCGGCGCGGCTGGGCATCTCGCGCACCTTCCAGAACATCGCGCTCTTCAAGGGCATGACGGTGCTGGACAACATCATGGCCGGCTGCAGCCTGAGAGAAAAGGCCACCTTCCTCGAAGTCGCGTTGCAACTGCCGCGCGCGCGGCGCGAAGAGAACGCCAACCGCGAGAAGGTCGAAGAGATCATCGAATTCCTGCAGATCGAGCACATCCGCAAGACGCCCGTGAAGCGCTTGCCGTACGGGTTGCAAAAGCGCGTCGAATTGGGACGGGCACTCGCGACCGAGCCGAAGATCCTGCTGCTCGACGAGCCGATGGCCGGCATGAACATCGAGGAGAAACAGGACATGTGTCGTTTCATCCTCGACGTCAACGACCATTACGGCACCACGGTGGTGCTGATCGAACACGACATGGGCGTGGTGATGGACCTGTCGGACCGCGTCGTGGTGCTCGATTACGGCCGGAAGATCGGCGACGGCACGCCGGACGAAGTACGTTCCAACCCGGCCGTGATCAAGGCCTATCTGGGCGTGGCGGACTGAACATGGAACAGGTCGTGAACTTGGAACAGGTCGCATACGCATGAGCTTCTTTTTCGAAGTGCTGGTCGGCGGGCTGCTGTCCGGCATCATGTATTCACTGGTGGCGCTGGGCTTCGTGCTCATCTACAAGGCCTCCTCGGTCTTCAATTTCGCGCAGGGCGCGATGGTGTTCTTTGCCGTGTTGTCCTTCGTCGGCTTCATGGAACTGGGCCTGAACTTCTGGGCCGCGCTGCCGGTGACGGTGGCGCTGATGGTGGGCGTGGGCGTGCTGACCGAACGCTTCGTGCTGCGCCCACTGGTGAACCAGAGCGAGGACACGCTGTTGATGGCCACCATCGGCCTGGCCTTCGTCATCGAAGGCGTGGCGCAATTGGCCTGGGGCGTGGAGGTGCGCCGGCTGGACCTGGGCATCCCGGACGAGCCGATGGGCTGGCTCGCCGACAAGACCGACATCCTCGTCAGCCAGCTCGACATTGCAGCCGGTCTGGTGGCCGGCATCATGGTCGCGGTGCTGGCGCTGGTGTTCTCGAAGACCAAGGTCGGACGCGGCCTGCGCGCGGTCGCCGACGACAACGCCGCCGCCCTGTCGATCGGCATTCCGCTCAAGCAGATCTGGGTGCTGGTGTGGGCGACAGCGGGTGTGGTGGCGCTGGTCGCGGGCATGTTGTGGGGCGCGCGCAGCGGCGTGCAGTTCGCCCTCGTCGGCGTGGCGCTGAAGGCCTTGCCGGTGCTGATCATCGGCGGCTTCACCTCGGTGCCGGGCGTGATCGTCGCCGGCCTGATCGTCGGCGCGGCCGAGAAGCTGGCCGAGGTCTACGTCGGCCCCTTCGTGGGCGGCGGCATCGAAGGCTGGCTGCCCTACATGCTGGCGGTGCTGTTCCTGCTGGTCAGGCCCGAGGGTCTGTTCGGCGAAAAGATCATTCGGCGCGTCTGACGCCGAAGCAACCTGAGCAGTCAACTTCATGTTCTACAGAGAAGCCGGCCAGTACTCCACCAGCTACGCGCAGGACCGCCAACTGCTGACGCTGCGGCAGGACCGCCTGGGCATGGTGGTGATGCTGGCCGTGGGCTTTGTCGGCATCCCGCTGGTGGCCAGCGACTACTGGTTGAGCGCCATCCTGATTCCGTGGCTGGTGCTCGCGCTCGTGGCGCTGGGGCAGAACATCCTGATGGGCTACGCCGGGCAGTTGTCGCTGGGCTCGGCCGGCTTCATGGCCGCTGGCGCCTTCGCCTGCTACAACCTGATCCTGCGCGTGCCCGGCATCCCGTTCCTGGTGGCGGTGCTGCTATCGGGGCTGATCGCCGCAGTCATCGGCATCCTGTTCGGCCTGCCCAGCCTGCGCATCCGCGGGCTGTACCTGGCGGTGGCGACGCTGGCCTCGCAGTTCTTCATCGTCTGGGCGCTCGACAAGTTCGGCTGGTTCAAGAACTACGACACCTCGGGGATCATCACCGCGCAGGACATCGTCATCTTCGGCCATACCTTTGCATCGCCGGCCGAGAAGTACCTGGTGGTGCTGGTGATCGTCGCTTCGCTGACGCTGCTGGCCGCCAACATGGCACGCGGCAGCATCGGGCGGGGCTGGATGGCCGTGCGCGACATGGACGTGGCGGCCGAGGCCATGGGCCTGTCGCTGCTGCGCACCAAGTTGCAGGCCTTCGCCATCAGCTCGTTCTACTGCGGCGTCGGCGGCGCGCTGTTCATCTTCGCCTATCTGCAGACGGCAGAGCCGGCGGCCTTCAGCATCGAGTTGTCGTTCCGCATCCTGTTCATGGTCATCATCGGCGGGCTTGGCACCATCATGGGTCCGTTCCTCGGTGCCGGGTTCATCCTGCTGCTGCCGATCTTCCTGAACATCTTCTTCCACGCCGTGTTCGGCCGCGCTGTCGACGCCACCATCACCTCGGCACTGGAGCAGGTGATCTTCGGCGTCTTGATCATCATGTTCCTGATCTACGAGCCGCTGGGTCTGGCGCGCCTGTGGCAGATCACGAAGGAGCGGCTGCGTCTGTGGCCGTTCAAGTACTGACAGTTCCTGAAGCCCCCACCACAAGGAGACATGAGCATGAGCATGAGCGAGAACATGAGCAAGAAGGCGATTCGTGGCTTGGTCCTGCGCAGCGTTCTCGCTGCCGGGGCTGCGCTGACTGCGGCCGCACCCACTGCCGCCCTGGCCCAGGCCCAGGAGCAGTACTTCGGCGTGCCCAGCAGCCGCGTCGGGCCCTTCTCCGCGATGGGCACCGGCTACTACGGCGGCATCATCGATTACCTGAATTACGTCAACATCAAGTTCGGTGGCGTCAATGGCGTCAAGATCACCTACGAGGAGTGCGAGACCGAGTACAACGCCGCGCGCACCGTGGAGTGCTACCAGCGGCTGCTGAAGAAGGGCGACCAGAAGATGGTCGTCTTCGACACCCTGGGCACGCCCGGCGCCTATGCCGTCATCGGCCGCATGGAGCCCGATAACGTGGTGCTGGCGCAGTACGGCTACGGCCGCACCGATGCCGCCGACGGCACCGTCTGGCCCTGGGTGTTCAACGCCGCCGGCCATTACTGGGGCCAGGTCGCCGTGCAGCTGAGCTTCATGGCGCAGCAGGAAGGCGGCATCGACAAGATGCGGGGCAAGACGGTCGTGCACCTGCACATCGACAGCGCCTTCGGCCGCGAGCCGCTGCCGGCGATGCGCGAAATCGCCAAGCAATGGGGCGTGCGCCTGGTCGAGATCGCCATTCCGCCGCCGGGGCTGGAACAGCAGTCGCAGTGGCTGCAGATCCGCCGCGAAAAGGCCGACTGGGTCACCTTCTGGGGCGCTGGCTCGGGCATGAATTCGACCGGCCTCACGAACGCGGCGCGCGTGGGCTTCCCGCGCAACCGCATGGTCTATGTCACCTTCGGCGGCGCCGAGGAAGACATGGTCCCTGCCGGTGACGCGGCCAAGGGCACGTACGTCACCGCCAACGCCATGCCGGGCAAGTCGTTCCCGCTCATCCAGGACATGGAAAAGGTGCTGTACGGCGCCGGCAAGCGGGGCAACATGCAGAACCCGGAACGGGTCGGCACCGTCTACTACAACCGCGGCGTGGGCGCGGCGGTGATGTGGATCGAGGCGATGAAGAATGCCCAGCGCATTCACAAGAAGGTCGGCAAGACGGTGACCGGGGCCGAATTCCGCGACGGCTACGAAGCACTCGACATCACCGACGCCAAGTTGAAGGAACTTGGCATTCTGGGCATGTCGGCACCGTTCAAGATGTCCTGCGCCAAGCACGACGGTGCGGAGCGCTTTCGCATGATGCAGTGGGACGGCAAGAAGTTCCAGATCCTCACCGATTGGATGGCGGCACCGGACCCGGTCTTCATCCGCAAGCTGATCGAGGAGTCGGCGGCCAAGTACGCTGCGGAAAACAAGATCACGCCGCGCAAGTGTTGAGTTCGACCATGGAGACAGCCGGCGCCGGCACCCTCGAACCCGCGGCCCGGCCGATCCTGGCCGTGAAGAACATCGAGGTCATCTACGACCACGTGATCCTGGTGCTGCGCGGTGTCTCGTTCGAGGTGCCGCAGGGCAAGATCGTCGCGCTGCTGGGCGCCAACGGGGCCGGCAAGAGCACCACGCTCAAGTCGGTGTCCACCTTGCTGGCCTCGGAACGCGGCGAGGTCACCAAGGGCTCGATCGAATTCCGGTCCAAGCGCACCGAGACGCTGAGCCCTGGCGAGATGGTCGGCATGGGCATGGTGCAGGTGATGGAGGGCCGGCACTGCTTCGGCCACCTGAGCGTGGAAGACAACCTGATCACAGGCGCCTACGCGCGGCCGATCAGGCACGCCCAGGTGCTGCAAG
>JBBSCV010000013.1:0-22975 GCA_038249925.1 Burkholderiales bacterium | reverse complement strand
GTCAGCGGGCAGTGCAGGCTGACGATGTCGCTGCGCGACAGCAGTTCGGCCAGGGGCACGTAGCGCACACCCAGCGCCAGTGCGTCGGGGTGAGGCTGGGGGTCGCTGGCCAGCACCACGCAGCCGAAGCCCCGCATGATGCGCGCGAAGCAACGTCCGATCTTGCCCGTGCCCACCACGCCCACGGTGCGGCCGTGGAGGTCGAAACCCAGCAAACCTTCGAGCGCGAAGTTGCCCTCGCGCACACGGGCATGGGCGCGGTGGATCTTGCGGTTCAGCGTCAGCAACAGCGCCGCAGTGTGTTCGGCCACCGCGTGTGGTGAATACTCGGGCACACGGCCCACGGCCATGCCCAGTTCTGCCGCCACCGCCAGGTCCACGTGGTTGAAGCCCGCGCTGCGCAGCACCAGCAAGCGCACGCCGAGGCCATGCAGGCCGCGCAGCACCTCGGCGTTGAGGCGGTCGTTGACGAAGGCGCACACGGCCTGGCAGCCGCCAGCGGTGGCCACGGTGCCTGGCTCGAGGCGGGAGTCGAGGTAGTGCAGGTCATGCCGGCGGCCCCCATTGGCCTGGTCCAGGAACTGGCGGTCGTACGGGCGAGTACTGAAGACGGCGATGCGCATGCGACCATGGTCCTCGAGACAGGGAACTGGCACCCCATTAACGCACGTCGCGCGTCGCCTTCGGTCAGTCGCGCGGCAGATCGGGCGGCACGGGCGCGGTCGAGGGCACGCGCAGGTGCAGCGCGGCCTGCGCCATCAAGTTGGCCGACACCGGCGCGGTGACGAAGAGGAACAGCGTGATCAGCAGTTCATGCAGCCCAGGGTCACCGCGCAGCCAGCTCAGCGCCATGCTGGCCAGCAACACACCACCCACACCCAAGGTGCTGGCCTTGGTGGGCGCGTGCAGGCGCATGAAGAAGTCCGGAAAGCGCAGCAGGCCCACCACGCCCACCAGGGCGAACGCGGCGCCCACCACCAGCAGTGCAGCCATCGGCAGTTGAAGCCACAGCGGCAGGGTTTCCAGATTCATTTGAACTCCCTCATTCGACGACGTCACCGCGCGCCAGGAATCGTCCCAGCGCGACAGTGCCCACGAAGCCCAGCATGGCGATGATCAGCGCTGCTTCGAACAGCAGCACGGTGCCCAGGCGCATGCCCATCAGGATGGCCAGGGCCACGGCGTTGATGTAAAGCGTGTCCAGCGCCAGCACACGGTCGGTTGCGTGCGGGCCGCGCAGCAGCCGCCAAAGACTCAGCAGCACCGCCAGACTGAAAGCCAGCAGCGCGAAGTCCAGGGCCCAGGCCAGAATCATTCGAAGATCTCCTTCAACGGCACCTCGTAGCGCGCTTTCATCTCGGCCGCAGCGGCGGCGACGTCGTGGCAGTCGAGCGCATGCACGAGGATGTACCCGCGTTCAGTGTCCACCACGCAGCTGACCGTGCCCGGCGT
Source organism: Burkholderiales bacterium (assembly GCA_038249925.1). Taxonomy (GTDB): domain Bacteria; phylum Pseudomonadota; class Gammaproteobacteria; order Burkholderiales; family Burkholderiaceae_C; genus Rubrivivax. The sequence goes on along the minus strand of JBBSCV010000013.1, from coordinate 21,523 downwards.
GGTGGTGATGATGGTGGCGAACAGGCTGATGGCGGTTGGGTTCTGCAGGTCCAGCGGCACCGTCACCCAGGCCGGGTGGGGGCGGCTGAAGGGCGACAGCACGATGCGTGCCACGGTGAAGTTCGCCGACACGATGTCCCACAGCACGATGCCGGTGAAGCGCAGCACCGTGCCCCATTTGCGCACCCGCACCGGCTCGCCCAGAAAGCCGTGCAGCAGCCGCGGCAGCAGCACGCCCAGCAGCGCGGCCATGATGAGGTTGCCCGGGGCCAGGCTTTGCTGCAGCAGCAACCAGGTCACGGCCAGCAGCAGCGACAGCACCGGGTGGCCGAACCAGCGCGGCTTCATGGCGCCGCCCCGGGCTGTGGGCCTCTGGGCAGCGGCTGCGGCTGCGGCAGGCGGAAGGGTCGTGCAGAGTCGGCTTGCGGCCCGCCCAGTTCTGGCAGCACGGCGCGGGCGTAGGCGTCGCGGTCGCTCAGTTGCAGTGCCGCGGCGGCGGTGTAGCGTTGCATGGGCGCGGCAAACACCGTGAGCAGCACGCTCATGCCCAGCAAGGCCAAGGTGGGCAGCAACAGCTTCACGCTGGCGCCCGAAGAGGCCGAGGGCACTTCAGGCCGCACGGCCCAGAAGAGCACGCTGCCGGCCCGCGCCAGGCCCACCAGCGTGAAGAAACCCACGACCAATACCACCGTCCATACCGCCGCCGCCCAGGGATGCCCGCTGGAGGCCTGCAACAGCATCAGCTTGCCCACGAAGCCCGGCAACGGCGGCAGGCCGGCGTTCGAAGCCGCCGCCAGCAACAGCAACAAACCGAGAATCACCGGCTGTTTCACCGGGCTGCAAGGCTCCAGCCGGTCGCCCATGCGCCCCCGCTGTGCGGCCACCAGTTCGGCCAGCAAGAACAGGCCGGCTATGACCAGCGTGGAATTGACCAGGTAGTACATGGCCGCCGACCAGGCCGCCGCGCCGAACAAGCCGATGGCCGCGACAACGGTGCCCACCGACGCCACCGTCAGCCAGGCAATCAGCCGCGGCAAGTTGTGCGCCGCCAGCGCGCCCAGCACGCCCACCACGCTGGTGGCGAGGGCCAGCGGCAGCAGCAGCGGCTGCACCGTGAAGGCGCTGGCTCCGGCATCAGCACCAAAAATCACCCCGTGCACGCGCAAGATGGCATACACGCCCACCTTCGTCATGATGGCGAACAAGGCTGCCACCGGCGCACAGGAATTCGCGTAGGTGGCAGGCAGCCACAAGGCCAGAGGCACCAGCGCCGCCTTGAAACCGAACACCACCAGCAGCAGCAGGGCGCCGGCTTGCAGCAGCGCCGCCTCGGGCGCCGGCACGCGCGGCACACGCAGCGCCAGGTCGGCCAGGTTCAACGTGCCGGTGACGCCGTACAGCAAGGCCATGCCCAGCAAGAACAGCGCCGAAGCGGCGAGATTCAGCACCACGTAATGCGTGCCTGCGCGCAGACGCTCGCGCCCCAGGCCATGCGTCATCAGCACGTAGCTGGCAATCAACAGCACCTCGAAAAATACGAACAGGTTGAACAGGTCGCCCGTCAGGAAGGCGCCATTCAGGCCCATCAGCTGGAATTGCAGCAGCGCATGGAAGTGGCGACCGTGCGAGTCCCAGCCGCCACTGGCGTAGAACAATATCGGCACCGCCACCGCCGAGGTCAGGGCCACCATCAGCGCAGACAGCCGGTCCACCACCAGCACGATGCCAAACGGCGCCGGCCATTCGCCCAGCCGGTAGACGGTCAACACGCCAGTGCGGGCCAGGCCGACCAGCTGGAATGCCAGCACCGCACCCAACAGCACCGAGGCCAGCGCGATACGGCGTGTCCACACGCGTTTCGCGTCCCCGTCGCCGACCAGCAGCAACAGGATGGCCGTGAAGGCCGGCAGCAGTACCGCCAGCACGGGCAGGTGGTCAGCAAAGCTCATGGGCTGCCACCTTCGCCATGGGCGTGCGGGCCGTGCGCGTCAGGCTTGCCGTCGACATGGTCGCTGCCCCCGTCGTGGCGGCTGCGCAGCGCGAGTTCGATGACGAAGCCGGTGGTGGCAAAGCCGATCACGATGGCGGTCAGCACCAGGGCCTGCGGCAGCGGGTCGGCCACGTTCGGGCCCGCGTTCAGGATCGGCGGCGCGCCCGACCACAGCCGGCCCATCACGAAGATGAAGACGTTGACGCCGTAACCCAGCATCGTCAGGCCCAGCACCACCGGGAAGGTGCGTCCGCGCAGCAGCAGGTAGATGCCGCTGGCCGTGACCAGGCCGATGCCGGTGGCCATCAGGAATTCCATGCTCAGCCACATCAACGTGCCCCTTCGCCGTCAGTGGCCCCGCGGGCATGGGCCGGGCCTTCCTTGCTGGCCGCACCCAGCACCGACAGCATCAGCAGCGTGGCGCCGACGACGGTGATGTAGATGCCCAGATCGAAAAGCGCAGCCGTGGCCAGCGGCACTTCGCCCAGCACGGGCAGGACGGGGTGGCCGGTGAAACTGGTCAGGAAGGGACGGCCGAAGAAGAAGGCGCCCACACCCGTCAACCCCGCGATGCCCAGGCCGCTGGCGATCCAGCGCGTGTAGCGCTGCCCGCCGGCGCCATGCAACACGGCGTCGGCCTTTTGCTGGCCTTGCGCCATGTACTGCAGCACGAGGGCCACCGCCGTCACCAGCCCGGCGATGAAGCCGCCCCCAGGCAGGTTGTGGCCACGCCAGAAGATGTAGGCCGACACCACCAGCGCCAGCGGCAGCACCAGGCGCGCGGCCACGCGCAGCATCAAGGGCTGTTCGGCGAAGGACCAGGCCCGGCCGGCCGGATCGTGCGGCTCGCGGCGCACGCGGAAGCGGTCCAGCAGCGCCAGCACGCCCACGCCGGCGATGCCCAGCACGGCCACCTCGCCGAAGGTGTCGTACGCGCGGAAGTCGACCAGGATCACGTTCACCGCGTTGGTGCCGCCACCCATCGGCAAGCTGTTGGCCAGGAAGTACCAGCTGATGGAGTCGTGATCGCGCGTCATCACCAGCCAGGCCAGCCAGGCCACGCCGCCGCCACCGGCCAGCGCCAGCGCAGCGTCGCGGCTGCGGCGAACAGGGCTGCTTTCGCGCGGCGTCAGCGCCGGCAGCAGCGCCAGGCCCATCAGCAGCAGCACCGTGGACACCACCTCCACGCTGAGTTGCGTCAATGCCAGATCGGGCGCGGACAAGCCGAGGAAGCTGAACGACACCACCAGGCCCACCACACCCACCAGCACGACCGCACGGAAGCGCTGGTGGTGGCCCAGCACCAGCGCAGCGCATGCCGCCAGCAGCGCCAGCCACAGCACGCCAGCCAAAACTGTGGCCGGCATCAGGGCCCGCGTGCCGGTGCCCAGCGCAGGCGTCTGCAGCAGCGGCCAGGCGGCCACGGCAATGGCCGAGGCCAGCATCAGCGCTGCATAACGCTGCAGCGAATGGTTTTCGGTGGCTGCCGTGAAACGCCCGGCAGCGCCGAACAGGCCGTCCACCAGACCCGTGAACACGGCCTGGCCACTGAAAGCGCCAGGCAAGTAGCGGTGCAGGCGGCCGCCACTGGCCAGCCCGAAGTACAGCGCCGCGCCCCCGCCCACGGCCACGACGCTCATCAGCAGGGGAATATTCACCCCGTGCCACAGTGCCAAGGAAAACGTCGGGGCGGCCGTGCCCAGCGCCGCGCGGGTGGCCGCCTCGACCATAGGGCCGGCCAGCAGCATGGGCGCGAGGCCCACCGCGATGCACACGCCCACCAGCAGCAGCACCGGGCCCTTCATGCCCCATGAAGGCTCGTGCGGGTGCGCCACCGGCAGATCTTTCGGCGGGCCGTTGAAGAACACGTCGTGCACCAGGCGCACCGAATAGGCCATCGAGAACAACCCCCCGGCCGTGGCCAGCACCGGCATCAGCCAGCCCCAGGTGCCCCACATCCGCTCACCGCCCTTCAAGGCCTCGTCCAGCATCATTTCCTTGCTGATGAAGCCGTTGAATGGCGGTATGCCGGCCATGGCGGCGGCGGCGATGAAGACCAGCGTGCCGATGACGGGCAACAGCGCCATCAGCCCGCCGAGCTTGCGCATGTCGCGGCTGCCGGTCTCGTGGTCGACGATGCCCGCGCTCATGAACAGCGCCGCCTTGAAGGCCGCGTGGTTCATGATGTGGAACACCGCCACCACCTTGGCCAACGGGCTGCCCAGGCCGATGAGGAAGGTGATGAGCCCCAGGTGGCTGATGGTGCTGTAGGCCAGCAGGGCCTTCAGGTCGTGCTTGAAGATGGCCACGAAGGCCGCGAACACCATCGTCACCAGGCCCACCGTGGCCACCACGCCCTCGAACAGCGCCGTGCCGCCGAGCACCGGGTACAGGCGCAGCATCAGGAAGAGGCCGGCCTTCACCATGGTGGCGCTGTGCAGGTAAGCCGACACCGGCGTCGGCGCGGCCATGGCCTCGGGCAGCCAGAAGTGGAAGGGCATCTGCGCGCTCTTGGTGAAGCAGCCCAGCAGCACCAGGGCCAGCACCAGCGGGTAACGCGCGTCGGCCTGCACTTGTTCGATCAGGCCCGGCGTGGCCAGCATCACGCTCAGCTCGTAAGTGCCGGCGATCTGCCCCAGCACGATGACGCCGGCCAGCAGCGCCAGCCCGCCGCCACCGGTGACGGCCAGCGCCATGCGTGCGCCGTTGCGCGCATCGGCGCCCTTCTTCGGGTGTGAACCCCAGTAGCCCACCAGCAGGAAGCTGCTGACGCTGGTGAGTTCCCAGAACACCACCATCAGCAGCAGGTTGTCGCTGAGCACGATGCCGAGCATCGCCGCCATGAACAGCATCAGCTGGCTGTACAGCTTGCCCGCCGGGTCTTCTCGGTGCAGGTAGAAGGCGGCGTAGATGACGATGAGCAGGCCGATGCCGCTGATCATCAGGCCGAACATCAGGCCCAGGCCGTCGAGCCGGTAGTTGGCGTTCAGGCCGATGGCCGGCATCCACTCGGCCTGCGTCAGCAGCACTTCGCCCTGCATCACCGGGCCGGCCAGCCAAAGCAAGATGGCCAGCACCGAAAGCGTCACCGCGCCGGCGATCACCGCTGTCGCCGCGCGACGCGCGGGCGTGTTGCTGCGCCCGCACCACAGGCACAGCAGCGTGCCCGGCACCAGCGGCAGCAGAACGGCAAGGGCAAGCGGGCTCATGCGGCGGTTGGGGGAGGAACGGGAACCAGGGAAGCAGGAGGCCCGGGACGGCCGACCAAAACCGCGCAGTTTAGGGGAGCCTGGCCTGCACGTGCCTTACCCCGACACCCGCTGCGCGCTTGGCACCCACGCTTGACACAGCCTTGCGCATCGGGTCGCTGGCTACACTTCTGGCCCTCGAGTTCAGCACTTCGCGCCTGCCACGCGCCCACGCCATGACCACCCTCATCCGCCAGGCCGACCTCATCGAGACCGTTGCCGCCGCGCTGCAGTACATCAGCTACTACCACCCGGCCGACTACATCAGCCACCTCGCCCGGGCCTATGAACGTGAGGCCGCGCCGGCAGCCAAGGACGCGATTGCGCAGATCCTGACCAACAGCCGCATGTGTGCCACCGGCCACCGGCCGATCTGCCAGGACACCGGCATCGTCAATGTCTTTCTGAAGATCGGTATGGATGTGCGGTGGGAGGGCTTCACTGGCAGCGTGGAAGACGCGGTCAACGAGGGCGTGCGCCGCGCCTACCTGAACAGCGACAACCCGCTGCGCGGCTCGATCCTGGCCGACCCCATCTTCGAGCGCAAGAACACGAAGGACAACACACCGGCCGTCATCCACATGACGGTGGTGCCTGGCGCCAAGCTCGACGTGACGGTGGCCGCCAAGGGCGGCGGCAGCGAGAACAAGAGCAAGCTGATCATGATGAACCCCAGCGACAGCATCGTCGACTGGGTGCTCAAGACCGTGCCGACGATGGGCGCCGGCTGGTGCCCGCCGGGCATGCTGGGCATCGGCGTGGGCGGCACCGCCGAGAAGGCCGTGCTGCTGGCCAAGGAAGTGCTGATGGACCCCATCGACATGTTCGACCTGCTGGCCCGCGGACCCGCGAACAAGCTCGAGGAAATGCGCATCGAGCTCTACGAAAAGGTCAACGCCCTTGGCATCGGCGCGCAGGGCCTCGGCGGGCTGACCACGGTGCTGGACGTGAAGATCGCTACTTATCCCACACACGCTGCGGGCAAGCCGGTGGCGATGATTCCGAACTGCGCCGCCACGCGCCATGCGCATGTGCAGATGGACGGCAGCGGTGCGGTCTACCTCGACCCGCCCTCCTTGAGCCTGTGGCCCGACGTGCACTGGGCGCCCGACTACCAGCGCTCGAAGATGGTCGACCTGAACACGCTGACGCGCGAACAGGTGGCCAGCTGGCAACCCGGCGAAACGCTGCTGCTCAGCGGCAAGATGCTCACCGGGCGTGACGCCGCACACAAGCGCATTCAAGACATGTTGGCCAGGGGTGAAAAGCTGCCGGTCGACTTCACGAACCGCGTCATCTACTACGTCGGCCCGGTGGACCCGGTGCGCGACGAAGTCATGGGCCCGGCCGGCCCGACCACGGCCACGCGCATGGACAAGTTCACCGAGATGATGCTGTCGCAAACCGGCCTCATCGGCATGATCGGCAAGGCCGAACGCGGGCCTGCCGGCATCGCGGCCATCCAGAAACACAAGAGCGCCTATCTGATGGCCGTGGGTGGTGCGGCCTACCTGGTCGCGAAAGCGATCAAGCACTCGAAAGTGGTGGGCTTTGCCGACCTGGGCATGGAAGCCATCTACGAGTTCGACGTCGTCGACATGCCGGTCACGGTGGCCGTCGACGCCCAAGGCACGAGCGTGCACAACACCGGACCAGCCGAGTGGCAGGCACGCATCGGCAAGATACCGGTGATGGTGGCCTGAGGGCCGAGACGCCGTGTCACAGCTTTTCGAGGTTCACCCGCAGAACCCCCAGCCACGCCTGCTGAAGCAGGCCGCAGCCATCCTGCAGGCCGGCGGCGTGGCCGCGGTGCCCACCGACAGCAGCTATGCGCTGGTGTGCCGGCTGGACGACAAGGCCGCCGCCGAAGCCCTGCGGCGCATCCGCCAGGTCGACGACAAGCACCACCTCACGCTGCTGTGCAAGGACTTGAGCGAACTGGCGCGTTTCGCGCGTGTCGACAACCGCCAGTACCGGCTGCTGAAACTGGGTACACCGGGGCCCTACACCTTCATTCTTGAAGCCACCAAGGAAGTGCCACGCCGCCTTTCTCACCCGAGCCGGCGCACCATCGGCCTGCGTGTGCCCGAACACGAGGTGTTGCAAGCCCTGCTGGCGCAGTTCGGTGAACCGCTGCTGGCCACGACGCTGATACCGCCCGGCGAAACTGAGCCCATGAACGACGCCAGCGAAATACGCGAACGCTTCCAGAAGTCGGTGCAAGCGGTGGTGGATGCCGGTGCCTGCTCGATGACCCCCACCACCGTGATCGACTTCAGCGGCGATGAACCCGTGCTGCTGCGCCAGGGCCGCGGTGAACTTTCGCGGCTGGGGCTTTAGTCCAGCGCGCGATGACGTCGTTCGCGCAGGGTGCGGCACAGCACCGACGCCTGTTGCCGCATGGCCCATGCTCAAAGACCCACGGAGCTTTTATGAAACCCTGCCTGAAACTCGACCTCCCGCACACCCCGCATTGGTTCACCCCATGATCCGCCTGCGCCTGGCCCTGGAACTGGATTACGAAGTGCAGCAGCCCGGCGCTGACTTCATCTTCAACATCCACGCGGCACACACCGAACGGCAGGTGGTGTCCGATGAGCACCTGGACCTGAACCAGAGCGTGCCCTGGCGCGTGGACACCGACCCCGTCACGCAGAACCGTTACCTGCGTGTGAGTGCCCTGCCCGGCCCGCTGCGCGTCCGCTACAACGCCACCGTCAACCTCAACCACCACATCGAGGAGCCCGGCGGCATCGGTGAAGTGCCGGTGGCGCAACTGCCTACACACGTGCTGCCCAGCATCTACCCCAGCCGCTATTGCCAGTCAGACCGCCTGCTGCGCCTGGCCATGCGCGAGTTCGGCCACTTGCAGCCGGGCTACGCGCGCGTGCAGGGCATACGCGACTGGGTGCTGCAGCGCATCGCGTTCACCCCCAACACCAGCAACTCCAACACCTCGGCGGTGGACACCCTGCTGGACACCGTGGGCGTGTGCCGCGACTTTGCGCACCTGATGATTGCGCTGTGCCGCGCCATCAACGTGCCGGCGCGCTTCACCACCGGCATCGACTACGGCGCCGACCCCGCGCTCGGCCCCACCGACTTCCATGCCTATGTCGAGGCCTACCTGGGCGGGCGCTGGTACATCTTCGACCCCTCGGGCACCGCCATTCCAATGGGCTTCGTGCGCCTGGGCACCGGGCGCGACGCCACCGACGTGGCCTTTGGCACCATCTTCGGCAGCGTGGTGGCGCAGGCCCCGCGCATCAGCATCGAGGCCCTGCCCGGTGACGACGGCCGGCTGGTGTTGCCCTGGCACTGCCCGCAGGCGCTGTCGACCGACGCCTGACCCGAGGTGCCGCGCTCAGAGGCTGAGAGTTTTTCGAGCGTGACCGAGCAGCGCGTCAAAAGGCGTCCGATCTAGGCGCAAAGCACAGCCATAGCTCGGGCTATGGCGCGCATTTGCAACGACGAGCGGGCGCCTTTTGGCGTGATGAGTGGGCATGATCGAAAGACTTTCAGCCGCTCAGCCTGGCGCGGCGAGTGCCGTGCGCAGCCGTTCGGGGCTGAAGCCCAGCAGCAGACGTTCACGCACCAGCAACACCGGTGTGCCGGGCGCTCGGCTGGCCTCGAAGTCGGCGCGGCAGACGCTGTCGCGTTCGATGCTGCACTCGGTAAAGGGCACGGTGTGCTCGACCAGCCAGCGCCGCGCCTGATCGCAGATGGCGCAGTTGTCGGACGACAGCATGTGGATATCACCGGCCTTGGCCAGCGCTGCGACATCAGCGCCGAGGTCTGCGCGATGGTGTGCTGACCACCACGCCTGCGCCGACATCGCAGCCAGGACCACGAACGCCAGCCCCAACAGCGAGCGTGCCTGCGAACTCAGTGCCATGGTTTTTCTTCTCCCTGCTTCAGATGGCCGCCGTGACGACCATCTCGACCCGCCATTCGGGCTTGGCCAGCGTGGCCTGCACGGTGGCGCGCGGCGGCGCATGGCCGGCGGGCACCCAGGTTTCCCACGCGGCGTTCATGCCCGGGAAGTCGGCCAGATCCTTCAGAAAGATCTCCACGCGCAGCAGCCGGCGCTTGTCGGTGCCGGCGCGTGCCAGCAGCGCGTCGACGGCGGCCAGCACCTGCTGTGTCTGGCCCGTGATGTCCAGGCTGCCGTCGGCGGGCACCTGGCCGGCCAGGTAGGCCACGCCGTTGTGCACGGCCATCTCGGACAACCGCGCGCCGACGTCAAATCTCTGAACCATCTCATTGCCCCTTGTTCTTGTGGTGGTGGCCCTTGGCCGGCGCCTTGGCCGGTGTTTTGGCCGGTGTTTTGGCGTTGACCGGCATCGGCGCGGCCGCCTGGCCGAGCCTGTGTTCGGTGCCCGCCAGCAACTTGCGGATGTTGCCCTCATGGCGCCACACCAGCAGCAGGCTCATCACCACCAGCGCCAGGGTCGAGAGCTCGGGGCCCCAGATCAGCATTTGATAGAACGGTGCGAAGACGGCGGCCACCATCGCTCCCAGCGAGACATACCGCGAGAAGGCGACGATGAGTGCGAAGCTCAGCAGCGCGGCCACACCAAGCAGCGGGTTCACCGCCATCAGCACACCCGCCGCAGTGGCCACGCCCTTGCCGCCCTGGAAACGGAAAAACACCGGCCACAGGTGCCCGATGAAGGCCGCCAGGCCGACGAAGGCCGCTGCGTTCTCCCCCAGACCGTAGGGCTGGCCGAACATCAGCACCAGCAGCACGGGTGCATAGCCCTTCAGCGCGTCGAAGGCCAGCGTCAGCATCGCCGCAGGCCGGCTGCCCGAGCGCAGCACGTTGGTGGCGCCAGGGTTTTTGCTGCCGTAGCTGCGCGGGTCGGCCAGACCCATCACGCGGCTGATGATGACGGCGAAGGACAGCGAACCGACGAAATAGGCCGCCAGCACGGCAACAGCGAAGAACAGGGCACTCATGGGCGCGGCAGTGTAAGCGGCAGCGCCATCGCTCCCTTGTATCGCCCCCCCGATATCAACCCCAACCCGCCCCCACCCGCACCCCGTCAACGCGCCATGCAACACCCCACACAGAGCCCGTAACGCATGCCGAGGCCTACAACACGCACAACGCCGCATCCTCAGTGTTTATGACGGGCGCACCCTGAGCCGCCATGAGCCTTGCCCGCCGTAGCATCGTGAAACTTGGGAGCTCCGCAGCCGGCAAAGACCCGGTTGCACGCACGGTGCACAAAGCACCGGCCTGCAGGAGCAAGGCTGGAGGAGAAACGTGGGGCAGGTCGACCAGAATTTCCGGCGGCGCAGCGCTGTCGGCTTGGCGGTTGTGGTGGCTGCCTTGTGGCTGGGCGCGCCGGCCTCGGCGACCCCCGAGCCGCGACTGCAGACGGTAGGTGCAGACGCCATCCCGCGCGACGTGGTGGCGGCCATCGCCCAGGACGGCGCCGGGTTCCTGTGGATTGCCACCGGCGACGGCGTCGTGCGCTACGACGGCTACCGCTTCCGGGTGCAGGAACGCGACGTCTCCGACCCCTCGCGGCGCAACCTGGGCTGGGTGCGGGCCATGCTTGCTGCGCGTGATGGCCGCGTGTGGTTCGGCACCGAGGTCAACGGCCTGGCGGTGTACGAACCGGGCAGCGACCGCATCGCCGACCACAAGAACCCGGCGCTGGGCGCAGCGCCCGCGCCCACGATCTCGGCCCTGGCAGAAGATGCCGACGGCGGCATCTGGGTGGCAACGGTCGGCGCCGGCCTGCAGCACTTCGACCCGCGCACCGGCGTGCACAGCCAGCACCGCCTGCCGCGCCGGGCCGGCGCGCCCGAAGCCGCAGCCGAGGACCCCGTGCACGCCCTGCTGGCCACGCGCGACGGCAGCCTGTGGGTCGGCAGCGGCCAGGGCTTGAGCCGCCTCGCCCGCCGCACCGAGGGCTTTCAACCATCGAGCGGCTTGCCTGCCGGGAGCGTGCAGGCGCTCACGCAGGCGTCAGACGGGCGCATCTGGGTGGGCACGCAAACCGGCGCCCTGGCCGTGCTCGACCCGACCAGCGGCAGTGTCACGGCGGTCATGGCACCCGCCGCTGCGGCCGGGCAGGCGCGCGCCGGCGCCGTGACCAGCCTGGCCGAGGCTGCCAACGGCGTGATGTGGGTGGGCCGAAGCAGCGGCATCGACCTGCACGATGCCCAGAGCGGCCGCGCGCTGCGCGCATTGCGCCATGACCTGCGCCGCCCGCAGGGCCTGGCCGGCAACGAGGTGTCGGCCTTGCTGCGCGACAGAGCCGGCGCGATGTGGGTGGCCGGCTACGGCCTGGGCCTGCAGCGGCACGACCCCGCGCAGGACGCCATCACCGTGACGACCCCGGCCTTGGCGCCCGGCAACCTTGCGGCACACGCCGACCTGCGCCAACTGCTGCAGCACAGCGACGGCAGCCTGTGGGCGGCCGATCATGAAGGGCGCCTGCTTCTGATGGATGCCGAACTGCTGGTGCGCGCCGTGCTGCCGCCCCGCGTGGTGGACGGCCAGGCCTTGCGAGTCAGCGCGCTGCACGAGGCCGCTGACGGCCGCGTGTGGCTGGGCGGTGAAGGGGTGCTGCTGCTGGTGGACCGCCAGGGTCGGCCGCAACGCACGCTGCGCCATGACGGCGGCACCACCCAGCTCGTACGCACCACGCCAGACGGCGCGCTGTGGGCGGGCGGCAGCGACGGCCTCTACCGCTGGGCACCGGGCGGCGCAATGCCTGCACGCGTGGCGCTGGCCAGCGGCGAGCCACTGACCGGCGACGTCTTCACCGCAGCCGCCACAGCCGACGGCGCGCTGTGGGTGGGCGGTGTGAAAGGCCTCTTCCGCGTCGAACGCGGGCAGCAGGTGCTGCGGCCGGTGCAGGCTGCGCAGCCCGACGCCGGCCTGGCCAGCCCCGTGGTCATCGGCCTGCTCGTGGACCGCCAACAGCGGCTGTGGGTGGACACCGCGGTGACCGGCCTGCACCGGCTGACGGCCTGGGACGGTGCGCACGCGCGCTTCGACCGCGTGAGCGTGCGCCACGGCGTGCAGCACCGGCCCTTCGGCGCCAACCTGCTGGAAGATGCGCAGGGCCGCATCTGGACGCACATGCACATGCACGACCCCGCCAAGGACACGCTGCACGCGCTGACCGCGGCCGACGGCGTGCGCTTCGGCACCGGGTGGTTTCGCGCCTACGCCCAGGCGCCCGATGGGCGCATGTACTTCGGTGGCAGCCGCGGCCTGCTGGTGGTGCAAGCCGACCGCTTTGAACTGCCCACCCGCGAAGCCCCGCTGCGCCTGATCGAGCTGCGCATCAACGGGCAACGGCACAGCGCGGCGGCCCTGATCGGGGTGAGCGGGGTGAGCGGGGTGAACGGGACGACCGGACCAAGCGGAACGAGCGGGCTGAGCCTGTCAGGCGATCAGCGCAGCGTGGCGGTGGAGTTTGCCGCGCTCGATTTCAGCGACAGCAGGCGCCATCGCTACAGCTACCGGCTGGAGGGCTTCGACCCCGACTGGGTGCCCGCCGGCCCCGAGTTGCGTGTGGCTGCCTACAGCAACCTCGACCCCGGCGAGTACACGCTGCGCGTGCGTGCCGCGCCCAGCCAGGGCATCTGGAGCCAGGAAGAACTGACCTTGCCGCTGCGCGTGCTGCCGGCCTGGTGGCAGCACCGCGTGGTCGAGGCACTGGCCGCGCTGGGCGGCGTTGCTGCGCTGTGGGCGCTGCTGCAATGGCGCACGGGCCGCCTGCGCCGCCAACGCACGGCACTGGAAGCCGCGGTGGCAGCCCGCACCAGCGAGCTGGAAGCCGCGCGCCACGAGCTCGAAAGCCGCGTGCAGGCACGCACCGCCGAACTGGCCGCGGCCACGGCCGCCGCTGAGTCGGCCAATGGCGCCAAGACCGTGTTCCTGCGCAGCGTCAGCCATGAGATGCGCACCCCGCTGAACGCCATCCTCGGCCTGACCCATCTGGCCCAGGAAGAGGTGGCGCCCGGCCCGCAGCAACGCCGTCTGGGCCAGGTGACGACGGCGGCGCAGCACTTGCTGAAGCTCATCAACGATGTGCTGGAGCGGGCGCGCCGTGAAGCCGGTGGGCCGGCCGGCACTGCCACCGGCAGCGCACAGCCTGCATCGCCGCCCGTGCCCGCCGACCTAACGCTGCCGCGATTCAACGGCGAACGGCTGCTGCTTGCCGAGGACGAAGCGGTGAACCAGATCGTGGCGGTGGGCATCCTGGAACGCGCCGGGCTGGTGGTGGACGTGGCCGAGAACGGCGCCCAGGCGCTGCGCATGGCCACCACACAACCCTACGCCATGGTGCTGATGGACCTGCAAATGCCCGAACTGGACGGCCTGGCCGCGACGCGCGCCATTCGCGCCACGCCCGAAGGCCTGGCCCTGCCCATCGTCGCGCTGAGCGCGTTCGCCTTCGACGAGGACCGCCAGCGCTGCCTGGATGCCGGCATGAACGACCACATCAGCAAACCGGTGAACCCCGCCGAGCTGCTGCACGCGGTGCGGCGCTGGCTGCGCACACCAAACGCTTGAAACCTGTGAACGCCTTCAGGCCAAGGCGCAGCGCACCGTGCGTGCGCGCAGCAGGTCCACCAGCACCTGCGGCGCAATGCCCACGAGATAGCCGCGACGTCCGCCGTTGATGCAGATGCGCGGCAGCGCCAGCACGCTGGCTTCCACGTAGACGGGCAGCGCCTTCTTCATGCCGAAAGGCGAGGTGCCGCCCACCAGATAGCCGCTGTGGCGCTGCGCCACCTCGGGCTTGCAGGGCTCCACGCTCTTGGCGCCGATCTCGCGCGCCAGGTTCTTGGTGCTGACGGAACGGTCGCCGTGCATCAGCACGACGAGTGGCTGCAGCTTGTCGTCCTGCATCACCAGGGTCTTGATGACGCTGTGCTCATCCACCCCCAGTTGCTTTGCGCTCTGGGCCGTGCCACCGTGCTCGACGTACTCGTAAGCGTGCTCGGTGTAGGCCACGCCCGCAGCCTTCAGCATCTGCGTGGCCGGGGTTTCGCTGACGTGTCTTTCCTTCTTCGTCATATCAGGGGCTCCGGTGCATGGGATTTGCGCAATGGGGCACGCCGCGGGCGTTGGGCGGGCTGCCGCGTTCATGTCCCCAGGCCCGGGCTTCGCCCGCGCCTCCTCCTTCACTCACTCCGCAGCCCACACGACACCCGCGGCCCCCACCAGCCGTGGCGCACCAGCACGCCCGCCACGGTCGGTGGTGGAGCAGGACGGTGGGGTGCTCTGCGGAGTGAAGTAAAGGAGGAGACGGCGGCCGCCAGGCCGCCGTCGGGGGACATGAACGCAGCAGAGCGCCCCGCCGGCCTGCTCTCGCGCCACTGGAAGCACGCCCCCGGCAACGAAGGCGCAAACCTTCACAACGGGCCGACAGCCGCATCTGGCGGGGCGTCAAAGCCCTCATGCCCGGGCGTAGCCGAAGGCAGCGAAGAAGTGGCACACGCTGCCCGCCAGCACGAACAGGTGCCACACCGCGTGGGTATAGCGCAGCCGGTTGTCGAGCATGTACACCGCCGCGCCCAGCGTGTAGCACAACCCGCCGGCCACCAGCCAGGCGAGGCCGGCCGCTGGCATGCGCTGCACCAGCGGCACCACGGCCACCACGGCCACCCAGCCCATGGCCACATACAGGCCCGTCGAAAGCCAGGGGTGGCGCAGCCGGTTCATCAGCTTGATGGTCACGCCCGCGGCTGCGGCGCCCCACACCACGCCGAACAGCGTCCAGCCCCAGGCGCCCTGCAGCACACCGAGCGTGAAGGGCGTGTAGCTGCCGGCGATCAACAAGTAGATGGCGGCGTGGTCCATGCGGTGGAACCAGCGCTTGGCGGCCCCCGCGGGCAGCGCGTGGTACACGGCCGAAGTGCCATACAGCAGCACGAGCGTCGCGCCGAAGATGCCGGCGGCGACGACATCGGCCGCGCTGCCCAGCCGGTTCGCCTGCCACACCAGCAGCGGCAAGGCAGCCACCGAGAGCAGGCACCCCAGACCGTGGGTGGTGGCGTTGGCGATTTCTTCGCCCACGGTCTGAAGGCGCTCTTGCGGGCGCCTTTGCGGACGCTCTTGCGGACGCTTTTCCGGGGGCTGGGCAGGCCGCGCCGTGCTCGTGTTCACGGCCTCAGTCGCCTTCGACCCACTCGATCTGCGCCCCCAGCGCACGGATGTTCTCTGCGAAGTGCGGGTGCGCGCGCCGCACCGGCGTGGCGTTGCGGATGACGCTCTTGCCCGGAATGCTGGCCGCCAGCATCAAGAGCGCAATGGCCACGCGGATGATGTACGGGCTCTCCACCTCGGCCGGCTGCAGCGGCTTGCCGCCGAAAGTGATGATGCGGTGCGGGTCGCTCTGGAAGGCGTGGCCGCCGAACTTGCTGAGCTCGCTCGTCCAGCCCATCGCGCCTTCGTAGACCTTGTTCCAGTACATCACGCTGCCTTCGGCGCGCACGCCCAGGGCCACGAAGATGGGCAGCAGGTCCACCGGCAGGTAGGGCCAGGGCGCCGCCTCGACCTTCTGCAGGATGTTCTTCGTGAAGGGCTCCTTCACGCGAAGAGGGCCGTCCACGACCGTATGACTCCAGCCGCCTTCATGCACCACCTGCACGCCGAACTTGGCGAAGGTGCGGTCGATCAGCGGGAACTGCTCTGGCGCGCTGTTCTTCACGGTGATGCAGCCGCCGGTGATGGCGCCCAGCGCCATGAAGGTGACGGCTTCGTGGAAGTCTTCGGCAAACGTGAACTCCACGCCCTGCGGCAGCCCGAGCGTGGCCACACCGTGCACCGTGAGCCGGCTGGTGCCGATGCCCTCGATCTGCGCGCCCAGCAGTTCCATGAAGCGGCAGAACTCCTGCACGTGCGGCTCGCTCGCGGCGTTCATCAGCGTGCTGGTGCCATGGGCCAGCGCGGCGCAGAGCACGAAGTTCTCGGTCGTGGTGACGCTGGCGTAGTCGAGCCAGTGGTGATTGGCCTTCAGGCCACCGTCGGTCTGAATCAGCAAGTGGCTGCCGCTGCGTTCGACATGGCAGCCGAAACGCTCCATCACCTCGACGTGCGGGTCGATTTCGCGCACGCCCAGCGTGCAGCCCTGCACGTCGTTCTCTATCCGCGCGACGCCGAAGCGGGCCAGCAGCGGCGGCACCAGCATCACGCTGGAACGCATTTCTTCCGGCAGGTGGTGCACACCGGGGTCGAAGTGGGTCTTCTCGTGCTTCACGTCCAGCACGCCGGTGTCGTAGTCGACGCTGACTTCGCTGCCCAGCATGCGGAAGATCTCCAGGATCTTGCGCACATCGGTGATTTCAGGAATGCCGAGCAGCCGCACCGGCTCGCTCGTCAGCAGCGTGGCGCACAGGATGGGCAGCACGGCATTCTTGTTCGCGCTGGGCACGATGCGGCCGGTGAGCGGCGTGCCGCCGTGGACGATGAGGTTGGCCATGAAAGTAGGCGTTGCGGTTGGGACTGGTGGGTGATTGTCACTGGCCGCGCGCTGCGCGGTGCGGTGTCGGTCGCGTTCGTCACGGTGTGGCGCAGTGGGCCGCAGCGCCGGCTATCGTTGCAGCTTGGCCCGACCCCTCACGCGAACCTCTTCAAAAGCCGTTTTCGCCTTGCTCGTGGCCGGGCTGCACGCCCTGCTGCTGTTGGGCATCTGGCCGCTGCCGGTTTGGCAGCAACGCGACGTCCCGCCAACGGCCCAGGCGCCGCTGATCGTCTGGCTGCAGGGCGCACCGCCGCCAAGTGCGGCCCAGCCACCAGCCATGCCAGCCACCCGGCAGCGGCTGCCTGCAATGCCTGCGCTCCGCCCAGTGCCAGCACTGCCCGCAGCCCCGGCCAGCCCGCAAGCCATCACCCTGCCCGCCGAGATGCCTGCGCCTGAGCCGGTGACCCAGCCTGCGCCAATTCAAAACTCTGCCAGCACGCCACCGCCTGTGGCCCCTGCCCAGCTGAACCTGGCCTTGCCGCGTGGCGCATCGGCGCCCTGGCGACGCGCCAACCCGGCATTGGACGACCCCCGCAGCAACAGCACCCAGCCGACGCTGGAAAGCCGCATCGCCGCAGCCCTGGGCGGCAGCGACCAGATCACCGAGTACCGC
The DNA here is from genome assembly GCA_038249925.1 of Burkholderiales bacterium. Taxonomy (GTDB): domain Bacteria; phylum Pseudomonadota; class Gammaproteobacteria; order Burkholderiales; family Burkholderiaceae_C; genus Rubrivivax. The sequence continues at coordinate 4,171 of JBBSCV010000013.1, read as the reverse complement.
CTGGAAGACGGCAGCGTGCGCCTGAAGCGCGGCAACAGCTGCGTGATCGTGCGCCCCAACCGCTCGAGCACGCTGGAGCCCTTCAGCGCCAGCGCCCAGCAGCGCCCGCGTCTGGTGGACCGCTGCTAGCGCGAGCCCGGCGCCTTGGCGGCGCGCGCCTCTTCCTGCAGCCGCAGCACGCGCCGCTGCACCTTGCCGGTGGTGGTCATCGGCAGCGCGTCGATGAATTCGATCTCCTTCGGGTATTCGTAAGGCGCCAGCCGGCCACGCACATGGGCCTGCAGCGCGGCCACCAGAGCATCGTCACCCGCGTGCCCTGGGGCCAGCACCACATAGGCTTTCACCACGGCGCCGCGCTCGGCATCGGGCTTCGGCACCACCGCGGCATTGGCCACCGCGGGGTGCTTGACAAGGCAGTTCTCGATCTCGCTGGGCCCGATGCGGTAGCCCGCTGCCTTGAAGACATCGTCGCTGCGGCCCTGGTACCAGAGGTAGCCATCGGCATCCATCACCGCGGTGTCGCCGGTGCGGCACCAGCTGCTGGTCGGGTGGCCGGTGAACTTGGCGGCGGTGGCGGCTTCGTTGCGCCAATAACCGAGAAAGAACACGGGGTCGGGGTGGCCGTGCACATCCAGCCGGTGCAGGGCCACGTCACCCGGTGTGCCAGGTGCGCATTCATGGCCCGCGCCGTCGATGACGGCGATGCGGTGGCCCGGGTAGGCGCGGCCCATGCTGCCCGGACGCGCCGGCCACCCGGGTTGCGGGCGCCCGTGCTCGTCGACCCAGCGCCCGCAGTTGCCGACGATGTAGTTGATCTCGGTCTGGCCGAACATTTCATTGACGGTCAAGCCCAGCGCTTCCTGGCACCAGTGAAAGACGGCGTCGCCCACGGCCTCGCCAGCGCTCATCACTGCGCGCAGCTTCAGCCGGTAGCGCTGCCGCGGCGCCGGCACGGCCTTCATCATCGCCTTCAGTGCGGTGGGGAAGAGAAAGCTGTGCGTCACGCCATGGCGCTGCATCAGCTCGAAAGCACGTTCGGGGCTGAAGCGGCCCTGGTAGGCGACGATGGGGCGGCCGAAATACAACGTGGGCAGCAAAGCGTCCATCAGGCCGCCGGTCCAGGCCCAGTCGGCGGGGCTCCAGAACACCTCGTCACTGCGCTCTGGCGGGCCGCTGCCGAACCAGTTCTGGCTGCAGACGAAACCAGTCAGGTTGCCGATCAACGCGCGGTGCGGCACCAGTGCGCCTTTGGGCGGGCCGGTGGTGCCGCTGGTGTAGATCAGCACCGCCGGGTCGTCGGCTGCGGTGTCTTCGGGCACGAAGCGCCTGCCGGGCGCGGCGGCCAGCGCATCGGCCCAGTCCGCGTCACCCTGCCCGGCCGCGCCACCCACGGCCATCACCTGGCGCAGCGCCGGGCATTCAGCGCGCACGGCGCGCAGATTGGCGATGGCGGTTTCGTCTGCGATGGCCAGCACGGCGGCGCTGTTTTGCAGGCGGAACGCCAGCGCCTCGGGGCCGAAGAGCATGCTCAGCGGCATGGCCACCGCACCCAACTGGTAAAGCGCGATGTGGGCGATGGCGGTCTCGGGCCGCTGCGGCATCACCACTGCCACGCGGTCGCCGCGCTGCACGCCTCGTGCACGCAGCGCATGGCTCAAGCGGCAGGCCTGCCGCTGCAGCTGCGCGTAGCTCAGGCAGCCATGGCGCCCGTCCTCGTGTTCCCACACGATGGCCGGGCGCCGCGCATTCGCACCGCGCGCCCATCGCGTGCAGCAGACCTGTGCGATGTTGAAGCGCGCGGGCACCTGCCAGCGAAACCCGCCGTGCAGCAGCGCGTGGGCATCAGAAGCAGTTGCAGCGCTGGCCTGGGCGTTCATCGACGGCAATGTAAGGCCCGGCGACAAGATCAAGTTCCGCCTGCCGACGCCGAAGACCAAGCCAAGGCGTGCCCTTTCAGCGCGCCACGCAAGCAGCAGCCCCGCCATGCCCTACGCCGAACTTTCCTCCGTCAAACACCGTGTGCGGCCAGGCGCACCGCTGCCCTTCAACGTGCGCGATGCCGACCGCACGCTGCTGCTGGCACGCGGGCAGATGATCGAGACCGACGAACATCTGGCAGCGCTTTTCCAGCGCGGCGCGTTGGTCGACCTGGCCGAACTGCTGCTGCCCGGCGAGGTCGTGCGCAACGCGCCCCGCGCGCAGCTGCCCAAGTTGTGGGCGGGCTGCATGGCCAAGGTGTCTGCGGCGCTGCAGGCCGACCCCGGCCCCGGCTTTGAAGGTGCGCTGGACGACGCCACCGGCCCCGTGCAGGCGCTGATCGAACGCGACCCCGACCTGGCCATCTTTCAAGTGCTGCGCCAAGGCGCCGGCGAAGACACGGCTTACGGCGTGCAGCGCTCGCTGCAGACGGCCATCACCGGCTACCTGGTGGCGCAGCGCCTGGGCTGGGACGGCAGCCAGTGCGAGCGCCTCTTCAAGGTGGCACTGACGATGAACCTCTCGATGCTGGAACTGCAGGGCCAGCTCTCGCACCAGGCCATGCCGCCGACACCGGCCCAGCGCAAGGACCTGCAGACCCACCCCATGCGCAGCGTGCAGATGCTGCAAAAGGCCGGCATCACCGACGAAGCCTGGCTCGACGCCGTGCTGCATCACCACGAACAGGAAGACGGCAGCGGCTACCCCAGCGGCCGCCACGAGGTGGGTGACCTGGCGAGCCTGGCGCGCCGTGCCGACCTGTACACCGCCAAGCTGGCCTCGCGTTCCACACGCGAGGCGTTCTCTGCCGACCTGGCAGGCCGCCAGATGTTCATGCAGGACCCCAGCCACCCGATGACGGCGGCGCTGGTGCGTGAATTCGGCATCTACCCGCCCGGCAGCTATGTGCGCTTGAGCAGTGGCGAGATGGGCATCGTGGTGGCGCGCGGCGCCAGCATCACCACGCCCGTGGTGGCCTGCCTGACCAGCGCCAGCGGCGTGCCGCTCACGGTGCCCACGCGCCGCAACACCGACGCCAAGGCCTGTGCCGTGGTGGGCGGCGTGGGCCAGGGCCAGTTGCGCCTGCGCTTGCCGCTGGACCGCTTGGCGGCACTGGTTACTGCGCCCTGAAAACCGGCGCCCCTGAAAGCACGCTTCAGCGCCGTGCGTAAGCCTGCAGCGCAGCCCCCGTGACGCGGCAGATGCGCCAGTCGGGCATTACCGTGGCACCCATCTTCTCGTAGAAGCGGATGGCGTTCTCGTTCCAGTCCAGCACGCTCCACTCGAAGCGGCCGCAGCCACGTTCCACGGCCAGCCCGCCCAGGCGCTGCAGCAGCGCCTTGCCCAGACCACTGCCACGGTGCGCGGGCTGCACATAAAGGTCTTCCAGATAGAGCCCGGGCTGGCCGAGGAAGGTGCTGAAGTTGGTGAAGAACAGCGCAAACGCCACCACCTGGCCGCCCACCTCGGCCACAACGGCCTCGGCCGCCGGCCGCGGGCCGAAGAGCTGGGGCTGCAGCGTTTCTGGCGTGACGACGACGAGGTGCTCGAGCTTCTCGAACGCCGCCAACTCGCGGATGAGACCGACGATGGCGGTGCAGTCGGCGGGGGTGGCGGGGCGCAAAGTGTGGGCAGGATGTGGCATGTCGGCATTGTCGCGCGGCGTCCCGGGGTGGACAGCACCCTGGCCCGCGCTGCCCTAGAGTGCGGGCATGAGCCTTCCCGTGCCGTCTTTCAAGCCTTCCACCGCCCCTTATCTGGCGCACCGCACCTCCCAGCCGCAGTTCATCCCGCTGCGTGGCCTGAGCTACCACGTGCGCACCTGGGGCAGCCCGGCCTTCGTCACGCCTGAACGCCCGCCCCTGGTGATGGTGCACGGCTGGATGGACGTGGGCGCTTCGTTCCAGTTCGTCGTCGACGCGCTGGCCGAAGCCGAGGGCTTCGAGCGCTATGTCATCGCGCCCGACTGGCGCGGCTTCGGTCTGACGGCCACGCCTGGCGCCGACACCTACTGGTTCCCCGACTACCTGGCCGACCTGGACGCGCTGCTCGATGCACTGTTGCCATCTGACAGCTTTGGCGCCATCGACCTGCTCGGCCACAGCATGGGCGGCAATGTGGTGATGAGCTATGCCGGCGTGCGCCCGCAGCGCATTCGCCGCCTGGTGAACCTGGAAGGCTTCGGCATGCCTGC
>JBBSCV010000012.1:0-23281 GCA_038249925.1 Burkholderiales bacterium | reverse complement strand
CTTCATCGACCCGCCGTACAACACCAAAAGCGCTTTTGAGCACTACGACGACAACCTGGAGCATTCGCAATGGCTGTCGATGATGCTGCCGAGGTTGCAATTGCTGCGCGAGTTTCTGCGTGAGGACGGCAGCATCTGGGTCACTCTCGATGACGCCGAAGCGCACTACTTCCGCGTGCTTGGAGATGAAGTGTTCGGACGCGATCGATTCATCCTCGATGTTTCCTGGCGGAAACGCGATGGCCCACCGAACGACCGCAAGCTTGGAGCTGTACACGACCACTTACTCATCTGGGCTCGCCGTCGAGAGTCAACTTCCAAGAAGTCGGTTGCGGAAGAGTCGTTCAACCTTATGGAGCGCACTGAGAAGGCTGACGCGCAGTACCAAGTGTTTTCGGAACCTGCTGGGCCAGACCCACGAGGTCCATTCCGAAAGATCGACACTACTGCAAACGGGAAAGGCGGGCGGTTCGTAGAGAGCCTCTTTTTTCCGATCAAGAATCCGTACACGGGCGAAGACGTTTTCCCTCGCAAGGGGACGTGCTGGCGGCATAACCGCGAGGAGATGACTCGGCTGCAAGGCGATCGGCGGCTGTATTGGGGCGTCAAGGGCACGGCGACCACTCCCATGCGCAAGTTGTTTAAGTCCGAGGCCAAGGCCGGTATGTCTTCACCGAGTATTTGGGACGACGCTGGATTGAATCAGCACGCAAGCGCCGAGATGGAGTTCCTCTTCGGCGAGAAGGCAGCATTCGAAACGCCGAAGCCAGAAACGTTAATGCAGCGCATCCTGCACATCGCCACCAACCCCAACGACCTCGTCCTCGACTCCTTCCTCGGCAGTGGCACCACCGCCGCCGTTGCCCACAAGATGGGCCGGCGCTGGATCGGCATCGAGATGGGCCAACACGCCGTCACCCACTGTCTGCCGCGCCTGCGCAAGGTGGTCGAAGGTGAACAGGGCGGCATCAGCCAGGCCGTCAACTGGCAAGGCGGTGGCGGCTTCCAGATGCTGCAACTGGGTGCGCCGCTGTTCGGTGAAGACGGCGACATCCACCCCGAGGTGCGCTTTGCCGACCTGGCCGCCTTCATCTGGCTGCGCGAAACCGGCGCGGCGCTGGCCACGCTGCTGCCCGGCACGCCGCTGCTGGGCACGCACGAAGGCACGGCTTACTACCTGCTCTTCAACGGCGTGCTGGGCGACCAGCGCCCGGCCAGCGGCAACGTGCTCACCACCGCCGTGCTGGCCGCGCTGCACCGCAGTTGCTGGCATGCCGGCCCCAAGGTGGTTTACGGCGAAGCCTGCCGACTGGGCCCGGCGCGCCTGGCGGCCGAAGGCATCACCTTCAAGCAACTGCCGCACGCCGTGCCGCGCTAAGCTGTCAGCCCACGTCCCTGCAGCAGAAACGGAGCATTCCATGAACCCGACCGTCGATGAACTGTTGGCCCAGGCCGCCAAGCTGTCGCTTGACGATCGCGAATTGCTGCTCGTCCGCCTGCAGCTGGCGTTTGAAGAGTCGATAGACCCGGACATCGAGGCCGCCTGGATTGCCGAAGCTGAACGGCGCGTGGAAGCGCTGGACCGCGGAGAGATGCGGTCGATTCCTTGGGAAGAAGCTCGAAAGACGCTGGGACTTTGATGCGACTGGAAATTGTCGAGCCAGCTCTCGACGAGGTCGCCAATGCGATTCAGCACTACCGCGCCATCAGCGTTTCCCTGGCCGCAGATTTCGCGTCTGAATTCAACCGATCACTGGCGCTCATCACGTCACAGCCCCGCGCGTGGGCCAGAACGGGCTCGCAGCGAGCGGAACTTCGCAAGCGCGTCATGGCGCGCTTTCCGTACGCGGTCATCTATCGCGTCGAGTCTGACTGTGTGCGCGTCTTCGCCGTGATGCACCACAGCCGGCGCCCCGGGTACTGGCGCAGTCGGCTCTGAACATGACCGGCTTCGCGCTCAAGCGCTATCAGTCCCAGGCTTTGGAAGCGCTGGACAACTACCTGCGCGCTGCAGCCCTGCATGGCGCTGCAGCGGCTTTCACGCAGCAAGACGGTTACGGCTACAACACCCAGCCGTTTGGCGAAACACCTTGTGTGTGCCTGCGCATCCCCACCGGCGGCGGCAAGACGCTGCTGGCTGCGCACGCCGTGGGCCGCATGCACCACGGCTGGCCCACGCGGCACCCGCAGCCGCTGGCCTTGTGGCTGGTGCCCAGCGAAACCATTCGCAGCCAGACCCTGGCGGCACTGGTCACACCCGGGCACCCCTTCCGCAACGCGCTGGCCCTGGCCTGCGGCGAATACGTGCGCGTGTGCAGCCTGGAAGACGTGGCCACGCTGTCGCCACATGACTTCGACGCCCATGCGGTGGTGGTGGTGGCCACCATCCAGAGCTTCCGCGTGGAAGACACCGACCAGCGCAACGTCTACGCCTTCAACGAAGCCTTCGAGCCGCACTTTCGTGGCGTGCCGCCCGCTGCGCTGCTGGCGCTGCGCGACTTGCCTGATGCGCTGGTGACGCAAGCCGACGCTGACAACGCCAAAGCCGGCCGCGAGATGCTGGCGCGCTTCGTGGGCCAGCCGCGCTGGAGCCTGGCCAACTGGCTGGCACTGCGACAGCCCTATGTCATCGTCGATGAAGCGCACAACACCAAGACCGAGCGCAGCTTCGAGGCGCTGAAGCGGCTGAACCCGGCGCTGATCCTGGAACTGACGGCCACGCCCGTGCCCAAGCGCACCAATGTGCTGTTCCATGTGTCGGCGCAGCAGCTGCAGGCCGAAGACATGATCAAGATGCCCATCGCGCTGATCGAACACACGCGCGGCTGGCAGGCCGCGGTGTTCGACGCCGTGCAGAACCAGCGCCTGCTGGAAGCCGAGGCGCTGCAGGAAGAGGCCGAGACCGGCGTGTACATCCGCCCCATCGTGCTGCTGCAGGCGCAAAACAGCACCGACCCCGTGAATGTGGACGTGCTGCGCGCCCACCTGGTGAATGAGCTGCACATTCCCGAAGAGCAGGTGAAGGTGGCCACCGGCACGCAGCGCGAACTGGACGGCTTGAACCTGTCTGCGCGTGGCCCCGTGCGCTACATCATCACCATGCAGGCGCTGCGCGAGGGCTGGGACTGCCCTTTCGCCTATGTGCTGTGTTCGGTGCAGAGCGTGCGTTCGGCCACCGCCATCGAACAGCTGCTGGGCCGCGTGCTGCGCATGCCCTATGCCAGCAGGCGCCAGCGCCCGGCGCTGAACAAGGCCTATGCGCACGTCACCGAGTCCGAGACCGGCATGGCGGCCAATGCGCTGGCCGACCGGCTGATCGACGGCATGGGATTCGACCCGCTGGACATGGCTTCGATGATTGCGCCGCAGTTGCCGCTGCCTGGCATGCACGATGGCGAACAGGGTGCACGCGACGACGGGCCGCTCTTCGCCGTCAGGCCGACGAATGCTGTGCCGCAACCCTCCTTGACGGTGGACTTGCCTGCCGGGAAGCCCTTGCCGGCGGCTGTGTCGGCTGCCGTCGAGCAGGGCCAGGCCAGCGTCAACACCAGTGCCGACCGGCAGCGTGTGGTGCTGCGCGGCAGCGTCGGCGAAACCCTGGGCGCCGAACTGGTGGCGGCGCAGCCGCGCAAACTGCGTGAGCAGTTGATACAACAGCTGGAGCGCCACAACGCCCTGGTGGCCGGCGCGCTGGCCCCGGCCAGCCGTGGCGAGGTATTTGCCGCCGTGCCCCGCCTGGCTTACCGCCTGCGCAACGAGCCCGACAGCGGCAGGCCCGGCGTTCAACAGGAACTGGCGTTGCTGGAGCGTGAAGCGGTGCTGGAGAGCGTGGACCTGAACCTGCTGGCCCAGCCGATACAGCTGCAGGGCTTCAGCATGGTGGAACAAGGCACGTTGTGGGAGGTGTACCTGGACGGCAACCGCACGCGGGTCGGCCGGGGCGACGCGACACAGCTGCCACTGGATGGCGTCACCAGCACCATCACCGCAGAAGACCTGGCGCGCTGGCTGGCCGCAGCGCTGCAACACCCGGCGCGCAATCTGGCCCCCGACATCACGCCAGCCCACCTGCGCGCGTTCACGCTGGCTTGCGTGCATCACCTGGTGAACGAACAGCGCCTGCCGCTGCCGCAACTGGCCCGCCACCAGGTTCCGTTGATGCAGCGGCTGGCCCTGCACATCGAAGCGCTGCGCGAAGCGGCGGCGCAGTCGGCGTTCACGCAGCTGGTGCTGGACGGCGGCTGGGACGTGCAAGCCGGGCCGGCCTTCGAGTTTCGCTTCGACCCCCACTGCTACCCGGTGCCCGGCAACAAGCGCTACAGCGGCAAGTTTCGCTTTCCGAAGCACTTCTACCCCGTGCTGGCCGACCTGGAAGACGGCTCTGAAGAGTGGCGCTGCGCCATGGCGCTGGACGAGCACCCGAAGGTGGCGCGCTGGGTGCGAAACCTCGATTCAGACCCAGTGAACGGCTTCTGGCTGCCCACCTCGTCAGGCCGCTTCTACCCGGACTTCGTCTGCGAACTCGGGGACGGCCGGGTGTTCGTGGCCGAATACAAGGGCGAGCACCTGAGAGCCGCGCCGAAGGAATTGCAGAAGGGGCAGGTGGGCCACGTCTGGGCCGAACGCAGCGCGGGCAGGGCCGTGTTTGTGATGGTCTACAAGCAAGAACGTGGCATGAACCTCGCGCAGCAGATCGACGCTGCGCTGGCGCGGCCGGCGCCATAGGTTCGGCGCCCGCGACATGGGTGAAACGGCAGCACACTCGAATGAGCCTTTGGCACAGAATGCGCCGATGTTCCGGCTGCCGCGCCCGGCAATGCCGCCCCCCACTTCAACAGGCAGCTCTATGACCCACCACCGTTTTTCGCTGCGCACGCTGCGCGCCACCTTCGTCGCGGCCGTGGCCGCCCTGGCGGCTGCGCCGCTGCTGGCCGCGCCGACCTGGATCACCATCGGCGACGACGCCTATGCGCTGCTGCAGAAGGTGGCGCCCAAGTCGCGCACACTGGCCAGCCGCAACGTGACGGTGAACGTGCCGGTGCAACGCGGCAGCGCTGCGTTGACGCAGGCCACTGAGGGCGTGCACGCGGTCGAGATCGACGACGACATGATCCCCTCGCTTTCGATGCTGGTGCACCGCGACCTGGGCAAGTGCGGCGGTTTTGCCCAGCACTACAGCATGGCCGAAGCCCTGGCCGTGCTGCACCGCCTGGAAAGCACGCCCGAGCCGCTGCTGGCGCCCAGCTATGCCATCGACAACCCCGTGCTGGTGAATGCGCTGATGCCGCAGCTGCAGGCCAGCAACCTGCTGTCCACCATCACGCAGCTGTCGAACTTTCAGAACCGCCGCTACAACAGCAGCCACGGCGTGGCGGCTTCGAACTGGCTCCTGACCCAGTGGCAGGGGCTGAACCCCGGCAATCGGCGCGACGTGCGCGTGCGCCAGATTCCCCACACCTGGGCGCAGAAGTCGGTGGAATTCGAGATTCTGGGCAGCGGCAATTCGGGCGAGACCATCGTGCTCGGTGCCCACCTCGACAGCATCGCGGGCGGCGGCATCGAGACCTCGCGCGCGCCCGGTGCCGACGACGACGCCAGCGGCGTGGCCGGCCTCACCGAGATCATCCGCGTGCTGATGGCAGGCAGCTACCAGCCCAAGCGCAACATCCGCTTCATCGCCTATGCGGCCGAGGAAGTGGGCTTGTGGGGCTCGCAGGCCATCGTCGCGCAGCAGGCCGCGCGCCGCGACAGGGTCGTGGGCGTGATGCAGCTGGACATGACAGCTTTCCAGGGTGACGCCACCGATCTGTGGATCTATACCGACTACACCAACGCGGCACAGAACGCCTTCGTCGCCAACCTGGCCGCGGCTTATCTGCCCACGCTGACGGTGGGCTACGACCGCTGCGGCTACGGCTGCAGCGACCACGCTTCCTGGCACAACGCGGGTTATGCGGTCAGCTTCCCGTTCGAGAGTGCCAACGCCACCTACAACCGGCTGATCCACACCGCCAACGACACCACCGCCACCTTCGGCAACCAGGCCAACCACGCGCTGAAGTTCACGCGTCTGGCGCTGGCGTGGATGGTCGAACTGGCCAGCGACATCACGCCGGCCACGCGCAATGAGCCTGCGGCGGCGGCGAAGTCTGCGGCCCCGACCCCGGCCACGGCCACGGCAGCGCGCGTCAGTCTCGCGAGGTGAGCCTCAGCGGCATTCAGTAGCCGCGCCGGCGCTCCACCAGGTTCGCCGGCGGCCGGCCCGCCAGCGCCGCACGCACATTGGCTGCGGCCACGGCAGCGGCGCTGCGAGGGTCGGTGGCTGCGGCTGCGTGGGGCAGCACGGTCACGTTCGGGTGCTGCCAGTAGCGGTGGCCTGCGGGCAGCGGTTCGCTGTGGAAGACATCCAGCACCGCTTGGCCGACCTGGCCACTGTCCAGCGCGGCCAGCAAGTCGGCGTCCACCACATGCGCGCCGCGCGCCAGGTTCACCACACCCGCGCCCCGCGGCAGCGCAGCGAAGAAGCCAGCGTTCATCACGCCGCGTGTGGCGGGCGTCAGCGGCAGCAGGTTGATGACGACCTGCGCCTGCGCCAGCAGCGGCGTCAGCGGCCGGCCGTCGCGCCGCCAGCCCGTCACCGGGTAACCCTGCTGCGCCATGCGCGTGGCCGCGGTGCGCCCCATCTGGCCCTGGCCCAGCACCAGCACGGGCACCTCGTCGGCGCGGCGCTGCGGCAAGGCATGCCAGCGGCCTTCTCGCTGTTGCCGCGCGTAGCGAAAGAAGCCGCGGTGCAGCGAAAGCACGGCCCACAGCGCGGTTTCAGCCATCGCGGCGTTCATCGCGGGGTCGACCATGCGCGCCAGCGGCACGTCGGGGGGCAATGTGGTGTCGGCCAGCAGGCGGTCGACACCCGCCCACAAGCTCTGGATGAGCTTCAAACCCGGCAGGCCCTGAAGGCTGCCCGGCGGCGGGTTGGCGACGATGGCGGCCACCACTGCATCAGCCTCACGCAAGGCCGCTTCGCGGCCGAGCAGTTGCGCTTCAGGCAGGGCGGCCGCCAGCGCGTCACGCCAGAGTTCTTCTTCGCCGGTGTCGAAGCTGCCGCACAACAGCAGCTTCATGCCGTGGCCTGCACCAGGCGTTGCAGCGCTGCAGCCACCGTGGCGCTGCGCACTGCCGCGCGGTCGCCCGGCAGTTGCAGGCGTTCGGCGTGGATCACACCGGCCCCACCGGCAGTGCCCCAGGCCAGCCACACGGTGCCCACCGGTTTGCCCGGCACCGCGCCACCCGGCCCGGCAATGCCGGTCACGGCCACGGCCAGTTGCACTGGCGCGTGCTGCAAAGCGCCTTCCACCATGGCGCGTGCCACGGCTTCGCTGACGGCACCGTGGGTTTGAATCAACGCTGCCGGCACGCCGAGCATCGCGGTCTTGGCCTCGTTGCTGTAAGTGACGAAGCCGCGCTCGAACCAGTCGCTGCTGCCGGCCTGGCTGGTGCAGGCCGCCGCGATGAGGCCGCCGGTGCAGCTCTCGGCGGTGGCCATGCGCCAGCCGCGCGCGCGCAGCGCGGCGGCCAGACTGTGCAGCGCGTCATTCAGATTCAGAAATTTCACAGCCGACTTTCAATGGCGATGGCGATGGCGATGACGAGCAAGGTGCACAGCGCGGCGACGAGGTCATCGAAGAGGATGCCGAAACCCTGGCGCCAGCCGATGGCCTGGCCGGGCCGCAGTTTGTAGCGGCGGTCGGCCCAGCCCACCGGGCCGGGTTTGGCGGCGTCGAAGTAGCGAAACAGCGCGAAGGCGGCCAGTTGCACCCACCAGACCGCGGGTGTCAGCAACCACAGCACGATCCAGAAGGCCAACACCTCGTCCCAGACGATGGCGCCGGGGTCGGCGCTGCCCATGTGCTGTGCGGTGACGGTGCAGGCCCAGATGCCGACGAGCAGCGAGCCGGCGATGACCAGCCCCCACTGCGCCTGCGACAGCCATTGCGACATCACCAGAAAACTCAGCCAGCTCCACAGCGTGCCCACCGTGCCCGGCGCCTTGGGGCTCAGGCCACTGCCGAAACCCAGCGCCAGCCAATGGGCAGGGTGGCGCAGCATGAAGCGGGCTGTCGGGCGTGCGATGGCGGTCATGTGATCTCATTCATGCGATGTCGTTCATGCGCAGGCGCTCGTGGGAAAGCGTGAGTGCGAAAGCGTTCGTGCGAAAGCGTTGGTGCGTCGGTGGGTCTTGCGAGGGTGTTCACGCGAAGTGATCGAAGCTGCGCCAGGGTGTGGCCACGGCATCGCGGTTGCGGTCCACCACGCGCAGCCCTCGTGCGGCTTCGATGTGGCCGCAGTGGTGCACCGCGACACCGGCCTGCGCGGCCGCTGCCAGCACCGCTGCATGCCGGGCGGCGGGCGCGGTGAACAGCAACTCGTAGTCGTCGCCGCCGGCCAGCAGGCATTGGTGCTGCAGCGCCAGCGGCATGGCGGCCAGCACGGCGCTGCGCGGCAGCGCATCCACCAGCAGCGTGGCGCCTGCGCCAGAACGCTGCAACACATGGCCCAGATCGCCCAGCAGCCCGTCGCTGATGTCGATGGCGCTGCTGGCCAGGCCGCGCAGCGCGATGCCCAGCGCCACGCGCGGCATTGGCTGTTCCATCGCACGGCGCACGACTTCGAAATCCGCGCCCGGCAGGGCTTGTGTGCCACGAAAGACTTCGAGCGCCAGCCGGGCATCGCCCAAAGCGTTGCCACTCACCCAGAGTTCATCGCCAGCCTTCGCGCCGCTGCGCAGCAAGGCCTGGCCCGCCGGCACCTGGCCGAAGACGGTGATGCAGATGTTCAGCGGCCCGGCCGTGGTGTCGCCGCCCACGAGTTCGATGCCGTGCGCGTCGGCCAGCGCGAAGAGGCCGCGCGCAAAGGGCGCGACGAAGCTTTCGTCGGCGCGCGGCAAGGCCAGCGCCAGCGTGCAGCCCAGCGGTTCTGCGCCGCAGGCGGCCAGGTCCGACAAGTTCACGGCCAGCGCCTTGTGGCCCAGGCGCTCGGGCGCCATGGTGGACAGGAAATGCCGGCCTTCCACCAGCATGTCGGTGCTGACGGCGAGCAGCTGGCCAGGCGCCGGCTGCAGCAGCGCGCAGTCGTCGCCCACACCCAGGGCCAGGGCCGCCTTGGCACTGCGTCCGGGCCGCGTGAAATGGCGCGCGATGAGTTCGAATTCGTCCATGGTCAGTTCGATGTTTCAGAAGGCGGCGCGCGGGCGCGGCTTGTGAGGTTCGGGTGCTTTGTCGCGGGCGATGTTCTGCGCGCTGTCCCGCATCAAATTGGCCAGCTTCGGCGCGTACGCTGACGAAGTCGGGCGTGCTGCGGCTGGCCGTGCAGAAACGTGTGGGTGGTGGGCGTTGGGCGGGGTCATCTGGCAGCGGCGGGTTTCGGCGCCTTCACAGTGGCAGTGGTGCAGTTTCGCGCATCGGGCGCGCGGCGGGCAGGGGCGATACAGCGACAACACAGCGACAACACAGCGACAACACAGGGGCGACTGATGGGCGCCACAGCGGCGACACAGGGGCGACACTGCGCTCCTACAATCCGCGCCCGCCAGCGCCTTCGGCCCGGCGCGCCATTCGGCCGACGGCGGGGTTCAGCGCCGTTCGAAAGAATGCCGAATGCATGCATCAGGAACTTGAAGGAGACCGAAGCGATGTCCAGCGAGGAACAGAAGGCCAACGAGCTGAAGCGGGCAGCGCTGGATTACCACGAGTTTCCGACGCCGGGGAAGCTGGCCGTCAGCGCCACCAAGCAGATGATCAACCAGCGCGACCTGGCGCTGGCCTACAGCCCGGGCGTGGCCTTCGCGTGCGAGGCCATCATCGAAGACCCGTTGAACGCCTTTCGCTACACCGCGCGCGGCAACCTGGTGGCGGTGGTGACCAACGGCACCGCCGTGCTGGGCCTGGGTGACATCGGCCCGCTGGCGTCCAAGCCGGTGATGGAAGGCAAGGCGGTGCTGTTCAAGAAGTTCGCCGGCATCGATGTCTTCGACCTCGAAATCAACGAGAAGAACCTCGACAAGCTCGTCGACGTGATCGCGGCGCTGGAGCCCACCTTCGGCGGCATCAACCTCGAGGACATCAAGGCGCCCGACTGCTTCTACGTCGAACGCAAGCTGCGCGAGCGCATGAAGATCCCGGTCTTCCACGACGACCAGCACGGCACGGCCATCGTCGTCGGTGCGGCACTGCTGAATGCGCTGAAGGTGGTGGGCAAGCCCATCGGCGAGATCAAGCTCGTCACCAGCGGTGCCGGCGCTGCCGCATTGGCATGCCTCGGCCTGCTGGTGAAGCTGGGCGTGAGGCGCCAGAACATCTGGGTCACCGACCTGGCGGGTGTGGTGTACCAGGGCCGCACCGAGCTGATGGACGAAGACAAGATCATCTATGCCCAGCCTACTGCAGCGCGCAAGCTGACCGATGTCATCGAAGGCGCGGATGTCTTTCTCGGCCTCAGTGCAGCCGGCGTGCTGAAGCCCGAGATGGTGATGAAGATGGCCGCCCAGCCGCTGGTCTTCGCGCTGGCCAACCCCACGCCCGAAATCAGCCCGGCCGAGGTCAAGGCCGTGCGCCCAGACGCCATCATCGCCACCGGCCGCACCGACTACCCGAACCAGGTCAACAACGTCCTGTGTTTCCCCTACATCTTTCGCGGCGCGCTCGACTGTGGCGCCACCACGGTGACGGATGCGATGGAGATCGCGGCCGTGCACGCCCTCGCCGATCTGGCCCAGGCCGAGCAAAGCGAGGTCGTGGCCGCGGCCTACGCCGGCGCCACACTGAGCTTCGGCCCCGAGTACCTGATCCCCAAGCCCTTCGACCACCGTTTGATGATGATGATTGCGCCCGCCGTGGCGCAGGCGGCGCTTGATTCGGGTGTCGCGCAGCGCCCCATTGCCGACATGGACGCGTACCGGGAAAGGCTCAAGAGCTTCGTCTACGCCTCGGGCACGACGATGAAGCCCATCTTCCAGGCCGCCAAGCGCGCCACGCACAAGCGCGTGGCCTACGCGGAAGGCGAAGAAGAACGCGTGCTGCGCGCCGTGCAGGTGGTGGTGGACGAGGGCCTGGCCCGGCCCACGCTGATCGGCCGGCCGGCGGTGATTGCGCAGCGCGTCGAGAAATTCGGCCTGCGCCTGCAGGAAGGCCTCGACTACGACATCGTCAACGTCGAGCAGGACACGCGCTACCGCGATTTCTGGCAGACCTACCACCGCCTGACCGAACGCAAGGGCGTCAGCGTGCAGATGGCGAAGATCGAGATGCGCCGCCGCCTGACGCTGATCGGCGCGATGATGTTGAAGAAGGGCGAAGTCGACGGCCTGCTGTGCGGCACTTGGGGCACCACGGCGCAACACCTGCACTACATCGACCAGGTCATCGGCAAGCGCCAGGGCGGCAGCCCCAGCACGGCGCAGGATGTGCAGGTCTATGCCTGCATGAACGGGCTCATGCTGCCGGGACGCCAGGTGTTCCTCGTCGACACCCACGTCAACGCCGACCCCACCGCAGAAGAGTTGTGCGAGATCACGGTGATGGCGGCCGATGTGGTGCGCCGTTTCGGCATCGAGCCCAAGGTAGCATTGCTCAGCCACTCGAACTTCGGCACCAGCGACCACGCCAGCGCCGTGAAGATGCGCCGAACGCTGGTGCTGCTGCGCGAACAGGCGCCTTGGCTGGAGGTGGACGGCGAGATGCATGGCGATGTGGCGCTGGACCCGGCTGCGCGCGCCAAGCTCATGCCCAACAGCACGCTGCAGGGCGAAGCCAACCTGCTGGTGCTTCCCAACATCGACGCCGCCAACATCGCCTACAACCTGCTCAAGATGGCCGCCGGTGGCGGTATCGCCATCGGCCCGGTGCTGCTGGGCGCCGACAAGCCGGTGCACGTGCTCACCCCTTCGGCCACCGTACGGCGCATCGTGAACATGACAGCGCTGACGGTGGCCGATGTGGAAGCAGAGCGGGCAGCCAACCCCGCCGGCTGAGGGTTGCGGGCTGACTGCTGACGGCCCGCAACTCACGCTGCAGCGACACTGGGCATGTAAGTGAACACTGGTAGCCCTTCAGCCTTGCCCCATTCTTGGGCAGCAGCTTGAGTTTTTAGGGGGGTTCGGGTAGGATTCCGGTTTGCTTTTTCAGGGTAAACCCGTGCTTCGGACCGGTTCAGTCTCGTCGGGCAGTGATCTGCGGCGAGCGTTGTGCAAGTGGGGAGCCGTCGTCGTGGTGGCTGCTGGCTTGGCAGCCGGTGGCGCAGTGCCGGCTGCCGCCGCACGCACGCCTGAAACCCCTGACCGGGCAGCGCCAGTGGCGCTTCCCACCTTGCCGCCGGAAGCGCAGGCCACACACCGGCTCATCCTGAAGGGCGGGCCGTTTCCCTATCAGAAGGATGGCAGCGTGTTCGGCAACCGCGAGCGCCTGCTGCCCCTGCATGCGCGCGGCCACTACCGCGAGTACACCGTCAAGACCCCGGGTGCTAACAACCGCGGTGCCCGGCGCATTGTGTGCGGTGGCCAACCGCCCGCACAGCCAGATGTCTGCTATTACACCAGTGACCATTACGCGAGTTTCAAACGCATCGCCCCATGAGCACCGGTAGCTTCACTTCCCAAACCTTTGTGCCTTTGACTTGGAGGATCGCGACCATGGAGTTGCAGACCATCCGCTCGAATATCGTGCAGGCCATCAGGGCCTACCGAGTCGACGACCTGATGAAGGCTGCCGAAACGGCAGGCCAGCATTTTCTGTATGCCAACCTGTCTGCGGCGCAGTCGAAGCAGGAAGTGCTGGAAGGCATTGCCGATGCCTTCACCTTCCCGGCGCATTTCGGCAAGAACCTCGACGCGCTGTACGACTGCATGACAGACCTCGTGCACAAGGCCGGTCAGCAGCCGGGCTTCGTCGTCGTGCTCGAGCAACTGCCGGACAACGCGCGTTTCGACCGCGAGGCCCGCGAGCAATTGCTGGAAGTGTTCCGAGACGCGGCAGAGTTCTGGGGGGAACGACGAATACCCTTCAGGTGCTTCTATTCTTTTCAGTAGCCCGCTCCCAAGAAACAGGGTCATGGGAGCGGGCTACTGAGGTGGCCCCCGCAGCAGCAACTGTCAAGCCGGCAGTCAAGGTCGTGCCGAAAAGCGGCACCAACCCCAACTTCGGCATGAACATGCCGATGATGAGCAGTGCCTTCGACACTGCCGCCTGGCTCAACGCAGCTTGAGTCATGCCGGCCGTTCGCGGCCGGCACCGCACGAGGCCTTGATCCAAGGCCGATTTCAAAGGGCTCCGAGAGGAGCCTTTTTCACGGCTGCATGCGTGCCAGCGCCAGGTACTCGTCCACCGGCACTTCTTCAGCCCGGCGCTGCAGGTCGAAGTCCACCTGCAGCCCTTGCTGTTCGATCCAGCGGCCGAGCGTGCCGCGAAGAATCTTGCGCCGCTGCGAGAAGGCCACCGCCACCAGGGCGCCGAGGCGTGCGCCGTCCACGCTGCCATCGGCCGGCAGCGGCTCCATGCGCACCACGGCTGAATCCACGCGTGGTGGCGGGTCGAAGGCTTCGGGGGGCACGTCCAGCACGCTTTCGATGCGGTAGCGCCACTGCAGCATCACGCTCAGGCGGCCGTAGTCCTTGTTGCCCGGTGCGGCGGCCATGCGGTCCACCACTTCCTTTTGCAGCATGAAATGCTGGTCTTGCACCTGCGCGCAGGCGCCCAGCAGGTGAAACAGGATCGGCGTGCTGATGTTGTAGGGCAGGTTGCCCACCACGCGCAGTTTCTGGCCCGCCGCAACGGCGAGTGCCACGAAGTCGACCTTCAGCGCGTCAGCTTCGACGACCTGCAGCGCGGGCTGCTTGCGCAGGCGCGCAGCGAGATCGCGGTCGAGCTCGATGACGGTCAGCGCCTGGCAGCGCTGCAGCAGCGGAAAGGTCATCGCGCCGAGGCCAGGCCCGATTTCCACCAGCGCCTGTCCGGGCTGGGGGTCGATGGCGCGCACGATACCGTCGATGACGGTGTCATCGACCAGGAAGTGCTGCCCGAAGCGCTTCCTGGCGATGTGCCTCACGGGGGTGGCGTCCGCGGGAAGAGCCGCCTCATTGAGGTGGCTCGCGGTACTCGACATAGGCGCGCGAGCGAAGCTCCTTCGTCCAGTCTGCATAGGCCTGGTCGAAGCGCTGCTCGCGCATCACGTTGCGTGCCTGTTCGCGCAGCTGTTTCAGCTCTATCGCCTGGTCTCTGCGTTCGAGCACCTGAATCAGGTGGACGCCGAAGCGCGAGACCACCGGTTCGGAAAGGCCGTTGATCGGCAGCGCGTTCATCGCCTGCTCGAACTCGGGCACCATCATGCCGGGCGTGGCCCAGCCGAGGTCGCCGCCGCCAGCAGCCGAGCCGTCTTCGCTGAATTCGCGCGCAATGTCCTCGAAGCCCTTGGCGCCGGTTTCGATCTGGCGGCGGTACTCCTCCAGGCGTCGCGCGGCCACCTCGGCGGTCAACTGCGGTGACGTGCGCAGCAGCACATGGCGCGCGCGGGTCTGCTGCACCTGGCCGAGCACGACTTCCTTGCGCGTCAGGACCTTCAGCACATGAAAGCCGGCCCCGGTGCGCAGCGGCTGTGCCGTCACTTCGCCTGGCCTCAGCGCCTTGGTGGCTTCGACAAAGGCGTCAGGCAGGCGCGAGGCCGGCCGCGCGCCGATGACGCCGCCTTGGGCGCGGTTGCCGTCCTCCGACACTTCGCGCGCCACGGTCTCGAAGACCTCGCCGTTTTTCACGCGCGCCAGCGCCAGCTCGGCCACGGCGCGGCGCGCAGCCACGGTGGCGGCGTCGGCGTCTTCGGGCACGGTGACGAGAATCTGCGCCAGGTTGGTTTCTGCGTCGGCATTCGCCGCGATGCGCTGTTCTTCGATGAACTTGTCGAGATCTTCGTCGCTGATCCTGATGCGCTGGTAGACCTCGCGCTCGCGCATGCGCTCGATCATGATCTGCTCGCGGATGTTGGCGCGAAAGCGGAAGTAGTCGGTGCCCTCGGCGGCCAGGCGTTGACGCAGCACGGGCAGCGTGATCTGGTTCTGCGATGCGATGTTTTGAATGGCGCGGTCGATCTCTGTGTCGTCCACGCGCATGCCGCTTTCGCGCGCGTTGCTGATCATCACGCGCTCGTCGATCAGCGCGTCCAGTGTCAGCCGGCGCAGTTCGGGTTCGGGCGGCAGCCGCACGCCGCGCGCGGCCTCGGCCTGGGCCCGGTCCACGCGGCGGTCTATCTCGCCCGCAGTCACGAGCTCCTGGTTGACGATGACGGCGATGTAGTCGCCACTGCGCTGCCGCGCCTGGGCGTCCGCATCCGACACCGAACCCAGGCCGCCCAGCACCACGGCGGAGAAAACGGCAAGGGCTGTGCACAAGGCCCGCGGGGGGGGGCGCAGGCGGGGCAGGCCAGGCGGGCAAGGCAGACAGGAAGAGGGTTCAGTCATGTACGGGAGCGATGGGCCGGTCATCGGCGGGCGACGCGACGCGGCGCTCGTCGCGCAGCAGGCGGTAACCGGGGATATTGTCCTTCAAGACCCTGAGCGGGTTGGAACCGATGCGCGACAGGCCCACCAGCTCCAGTTGCAGCATCAGCCGGGTGGTGGCCTCGCTGCGGCCGGTGGACAGGCGTTCGGCGACGAAGCGGCCGATCCAGCAGCCGGCGTCGTACTCCACACCCAGCACGCTGTCGGTGACGCGTCTGTCCTTCAGGCTGTAGTTCACGCGGCCCACCGAGTACCACGTGCCCTGGCAGCCGTTGTTGCTGCCGGCCGCGCGTGGGTTGCCGTACACCGGCCACTGCCAGCCCAGTTCCATCTGTTCCGAGAGGCCGCGCGCCAAGCGGTAGGTGGTACCGATGGTGCGGAACGGGCCCGGCGAATAACGCACGCCCAGGATGGTACGCACCGAGCGCTGGATGTCGGTGCTGTACTGCACGGCGCCGTCCAGCGTCCACCCCGGCAGCACGCTGGTGCTGCCCAGCAGCAGTGCGTCGGAGAAGCGCTGCTCCAGTGGCGCGCCATCGGGTGAGCCGTCGGCCTGGGGCGTGACGCGCTGGCTGCGGAAGAGGTAGCGCTGCACCAGGCCCAGGCGCAGCGCTTCGGCACCGGTGACGGCATCGACGAAGCGTGTCGTGACACCGGCGGTGAGCTGGTGCGAGTCGCTGACCCTGTCGATGCCCGAGAACTGGTTGTCGGTGTAGATCGAGACGAAGTTGAAGTCCTTGGCCGCCGCGTCGTAGTTGGGCAGCTGGCTCTGTGCGCGGTAGGGTGTGCGCACGTAGAAGAGGCGCGGCTCCAGCGTCTGCAGCACCGAGCGCCCGAAGGCGGTGGTGTTGCGTTCGAACTCGAAGCCGGCGTCCAGGCTCAGCGTCGGAATGCTGCGCGAGGTTCTTTGCCGCTGGCTGGGCCCCGGGTTGTTCGGCCCCAGGTTGCCGGGTCCCTGATTGCGATAGGCCGCGGCATTCACGCTCAGCCGGGGCACCAGCCACCAGCCCGGCGCGCGCAGCGCATGGCTCACGTGGCCCAGCAGGTGCACCCGCTCGCCACCCTCGCGGCCGGCGCGGCTTTCGGTGCCGGTGGGCAGCGTGAAACGGTTGTACTCCGCCTCCATCGCCACATCCCAGCCGCCGCGCTGCAGCCCGAGCTGCACGCCCACTTGCGGCGAGCGTTCATAGGGCGAAACCACGGCGGCATCCGAGCCCTGCAGCACCTGCCACTGCAGCGCCCGCACATAAGCCAAGCCCTGCACCAACCCGGCCTGCAGCGGTTGTTCCAGCGCCAGCCGTGCCGGCAGCAGGCGTGCGCTCAGGCTGCGGCCTCCGTTGGGGAAGTCCTTCCACCACTCGTCGTCGGACACCCGCACGAGATCGGCGCTGTAGCGCAGCCCGCTGCCGGTGCTGCCCAGATGCAGCCACTGCAGCGCTTCGCGAGAACGGCCGGTGAGGCGGTCGTCGGGCAACCAGTCGAAGTTGAGCGCGCCTTCGTCGCGGGCCTCCAGGTAGCGAAATTCGGTGTCCAGACCCAGCCCGCGGCGCGTGATCACACGCGGCGTCAGCGTGGCATCGCGTTGCGGCGCGATGTTCCAGTACCAGGGCATCGAGAACTCGATGCCGCTGCGGTTGTCGGTGTTGATGGAGGGCGGCAACCAGCCCGACTTGCGCGCGTCGGACAGCGGAAAACTCAGCGAAGGCAGCGCCAGGATGGGCACGTCCAGGAAGCGCAGCACCGCGCCTTCGGCCACGCCTTCATTGGCTTCCAGATCGAGGCTGACACGCCGGGTGCGCAGCACCCATGCCGGCTCGTCAGGCGTGTCGCGCGGGCAGCTCGTGTATTCAGCGCGGGTGGCGCTGGAACGCGCGCTGTCGTAGAAGTCGATGCGTTCGGCGCGTCCGCCTGCGCCGAGCTGCGTGAACTCGAACTCGGGGCGCAGGAAGAATCCTTCGAAGCGCTGCACCCGCAGCTGCAGTTCGGGGCCGCTGTAGATGGCGCCGCCGCGGGTCACGCGCACGTCGCCGGTGGCGCTGGCCAGGTCTTGCGTGGTGTCGTAGGCCAGTCGGTCGGCCCTGATGACCGTGCCCCCGCGGCGGAACTCGACCTTGCCCTCGGCCACGGTTTCCAGGTCGGGCTGGCTGCGGATGCGCTCGGCCTGCAGCACGATGGGCAGGCGCTTGGCATCTTCGCCACGCGGCAGTGGCAGCAGGCTGCGGCTGCCTTCCAGACTGTTTGCACCCGTTCCCTCAGCCACAACCAAAGTTGCAGGCGCAGAGGCCGCGCTGGCCGCAGCCTGCGGCGATGAAGCCGCCTGCGCAAGGACGGTGCCGGCGCCGGCCAGAAGGCCTGCCGCCAGGGCCAGCTGGGTGATGCGCATCGGGTCCAAGGAAGGGATAGCAAGCGCCGTGGCGTTCGCCATGGCAATCACGGCGGGTTCGTGAAATTCATTATCCATGAGGGTTCGGCCGTGGCCTGCCCTGTCACGTGGCGGTCGAAGCGACTTCGGCGAGTGCTGGCGAGCCCTGGAATGGATGGCCCTGCGGCAGCACCTGCTGCGTCTGGCTGACGGGAATATGGACGGTGCGGGTGATACGGGCAACGAAGCCGGCCTGATGGTCGGTGACCGAGGTCGCCTTGCGCTTCGGCCCGTTGAAGCCGCTGCTGCGGCTTTTGCCAGTGCAGCCCGGCGCCGAGTTGAGCGCGGGCTACACCTTCTAGAACAACCGGCGTGGCCGCAGAACGGGCACGCCGGCTTTCATCACTTCGGCATCAACACGCTGTCGATGACGTGGATGACGCCGTTGTCAGCCACGATGTCGGTCTTGGTGACCTTGGCCTTGTCGACGGTCACACCGCCGGTGGTGGCCACGGTCAGCGAGCTGCCCTGCACGGTCTTCACCATGCCGGCCTTCACGTCCTTGGCCATCACCTTGCCCGGCACGACGTGGTACGTCAGCACGGCCGTCAGCTTGGCCTTGTCCTTCAGCAGGGCGTCGAGGTCGGCCTTGGGGATCTTGGCGAAGGCTTCGTCGGTGGGTGCGAACACGGTGAACGGGCCCTTGCCCTTCAGGGTGTCGATGAGGCCGGCGGCCTGCAGTGCGGTGGCCAGGGTCTTGAAGCTGCCGGCGGCCACGGCCGTGTCGACGATGTCCTTGGCTTGTACGGCGAAGGCTGATGCAGCCAGGGCGGCGACGATGAAGAGCTTTTTCATGGTGATTGCTTTCAGGGTGGTGGGTAAGAAAAACGAGCGAGAAAAGCCGGCGTGGTTCAGGGTGCCGGCAGGAGAACCTTGTCGATGACGTGGATGACACCGTTGCTGGTGAGCACGTCCGTTGCAGTGATGCTCGATGCGCGGCCGCGGGCGTCGGTGATGGCGAGTGCAGCATTCACCGTGAAGCTGCCGCCTTCCACCGTGGCGATGGCGGGGCCCACGGGCACGCCGGCCTTCAGCACCAGGCTCGGCAGCACGTGGTACGTGAGCACGCGCGTCAGCAGTGCGGTGTCGGCCAGCAGCGCCTGCTTGGTGATGTTCAGTTCTGCAAGCAGCGCCGCGAAGGCTTCATTGGTGGGTGCAAACACCGTGAAGGGCCCAGCGCCCGAAAGCACACCTTCCAGGTTGGCCGCCGCCAAGGCTTCCGACAGGACGCTGAACACCGGCAACAGCGCGGTGGCGGTCTGGACGATGTTGCGGTTCGGCGGCAGCAGTACCTTGTTCACCGCATGGATGACGCCGTTGCTGGTGCGCATGTCGGTGGCGGTGATGGTGGCTGTGCGGTTGCGGCCGTCGGTCACCACCAGCGCGCCGTTCATGGCGTCCACCTTGAAGAAGCCACCTGCCAGCGGCATGATGGGTTGGCCCGCCGGCACCTGGGCGCGCAGCACCTGGCTGGAGAGAACGTGGTACTGCAGCACGGCCGTGAGCAGCGGCACGTCGGCGAGCAAGGCCTCCTTCGTGATGTTCAGCTCGGTCAGCAGCGCAGCAAAGGCGGCGTTGGTCGGCGCGAACACGGTGAAGGGGCCGTTGCCTGACAGTACGCCCTGCAGGTTGGCCGCAACCACGGCTTCCACCAGGATGCTGAACTGCGGCAGCGCCTGCGCCTGCTGCACGATGTTGCGCTGCGTGGACAGGGTGATGTTCTGCGGCAGG
The DNA here is from genome assembly GCA_038249925.1 of Burkholderiales bacterium. Taxonomy (GTDB): domain Bacteria; phylum Pseudomonadota; class Gammaproteobacteria; order Burkholderiales; family Burkholderiaceae_C; genus Rubrivivax. The sequence continues at coordinate 3,593 of JBBSCV010000012.1, read as the reverse complement.
ATGACCTTGTCGATGACGTGAATGACGCCGTTGCTGGTGAGCACGTCGGTGGCGGTGATGTTCGACGTGCGCCCGCGACGGTCGGTGATGGCCAGCGCGGCGTTCACGGTCAGCGTCTCGCCGTTCACCGTGGTGATGGCCGGGCCGACTGGCACCTCGGCCTTCAGCACGCGGCTGGGCACCACGTGGTAGGTCAACACCTTGGTCAGCAAGGCGGTGTCGGCGAACAAGGCTTCCTTGCTGGTGCCCAGCTCGGTCAGCAGCGCGGCAAAGGCGGCGTTGGTGGGCGCGAACACCGTGAAGGGGCCAGCGCCCGACAACGTGCCCTGCAGGTTCGCAGCCACCACTGCCTCGACGAGGATGCTGAACTCGGGGTTCGAAGCGACCGCGGTCTCGACGATGTTGCGGTTGGCCGGCAGGATGACCTTGTCGATGACGTGAATGACGCCGTTGCTGGCACGGATGTCGGTGCTGGTGATGTTCGCCGTGCGGTTGCGCCCATCTGTGATCACCAGCCCGGCCGGCGTGTTGTCCACCTTGAAGATGCCACCGGCCAGCGGCGTGATGGCCCGGCCCAGAGGCACATCGGCGCGCAGAACCTGGCTGGAGAGCACGTGGTACTGCAACACGGCGGTGAGCAGCGGTCGGTCGGCCAGCAGCTGCGCCTTGGTGATGCGCAATTCGGTGAGCAGCGCGTTGAAGGCGGCGTCAGTGGGCGCGAAGACCGTCAACGGGCCGGGGGCCGACAGGGCAGTGGCCAGGTTGGCTGCCACCACGGCCTCGGCCAGCACGGTGAAGCGGCTGTCGGTCTGCGCAATTTGAACGATGTTGCGTGGCGGGTCGAGTGCGATTTCGTCGCTGCCGCCGCCGCACGCAGACAGGGTTGCAACCAGTGCCATGGCGAACAGGCGTCGGGTCCAATCGAACATCAGGGTTTCTCCGAGGTGTGGGCAACGCGAGGCCGCTGAGAAGCGGCGTTCTGTGCTGTAGTGCCGGAGTTTGTACTGATCAATTCACGTTATCAACCGTAGGGTTTAATCACAACCAAGGGGTCACGTTTTGTCTGTCGTCGCCGGCGGCGTGGCACAGCCTGCCGCTGCCAGCCAGGGGTCGCGGTCTTCGCCACCGAAAATCTGCAGCAGGAAGTCGATGAACGCGCGGGTTCGCGCCGGCAGGTAGCGCCGCGACGGCATGCCCGCCCACAGCGTGACGTCGAACAGCCGCCATTCGGGCAGCACACGCTCCAGCGCGTGTTCCAGCAGCGCGTCTTCGATGACATAGCTGGGCAGGCCGGCAATGCCCAGACCGGCCAGCGCAGCGGCGTACATGGTGTCGATGTGCGTGGTGGCAAGTGCCGGGGGGTGCGGACGTGGCACTTCGCAGACCTGTCCGCCCGTTCCGTTCTGCCCAATGGGGCCGCTGTAGAAGACCAGGCCGCGCTGCAGCGAAGACATCGGCGGAATGATGGCCTCGTGCGTGGCCAGATCGCTCGGGTGTTGCGGGTGGCCGCGTCGCGCCAGGTACTCAGGCGAAGCACAGACCACCACCTCGCTGCGTGCCAGGCGCCGTGCGATGAACTGGCCGTCGGGTGCTTCCCGGCTGGCAAAGATGGTGAGGTCGTAGCTCTCGTCCACGGTGTCCACCGGGCCGGGCGAGGTGACCTCCAGCGTGACTTGCGGAAACTGCGCCTGAAAGCGCGGCAGGTGCTTGGCCAACTGATGCACGGCGACAGCGGGCGGGCACAGCAAGCGCAGATGGCCGCGCGGCAGGTGCGTGGCGTCGGCCGCCAGTTCGGCGGCTTCGTCCACCTCGGCCAGGATGAGGCGCAGCTTGTCGAGGTATTGCTCGCCCACCTCGGTGAGCGACAGGCGCCGCGTGGTGCGGTTCAGCAGGCGCGCCCCCAGGTGATGCTCGAGTTCAGCCACCAGGCGCGTGACCACCGGCGGCGCCATGTCCAGCGCACGCGCCGCCTTGGCAAACCCGCCGTCGTCGACGACGCGGGCAAAGACGCGCATGGCGCGCAGTTGGTCCATCTTTACCACCTCCGTGGTGCGCGAAGTTGCGCGCGAAGTCTCGAGTCTCGTGACGCCTCAGGCGTCCAAACGCCACTGCCACAATGCTGACATCCCAAACCACCTTGCTGCCGGCGGCCGTTTCGACGGGGCCTCAGGCGGCACGCGTTCGCATGTTCGCCTTCTTCGAAACCCGCATCCGGCCCACGGCGCAGCCGGGAACCGCGCCGCCAGCAGGCTTGATGGCCTTTTACTGGCATTACGTGCGCCAGACACGCGGCCTCTTCGCGGCGATGTTCGCCACAGGCCTGGCGGTGGCGCTGATCGACACGCTGATCCCCGTCTTCATCGGCAAGCTGGTGCGTCTGATGCAGGCCAGCGACCGCGCCGCAGCGCTGGCCGATGCCATGCCGCTCTTGATTGCGATGGCCGTGCTCATTCTCGTGGGCCGACCGCTGGCGCTGATGGCCGATAGTCTGGTACGCAACAACGCCGTGGTGCCCGGGGTCACCAGCCTCATCCGCTGGCAGAGCCACTGGCACGTGGTGCGCCAGAGCTGGCCGTTTTTTCAGAACGACTTTGCCGGCCGCATTGCCAACCGCGTGATGCAGACCAGCAATGCACTGCGCGATTGCGTGGTGAGTTCCATCCGCGCCGTCTGGTACATCCTGGTGTACGGGCTGAGTGCGCTGTTCCTGATGAGCCTGGCCGACTGGCGCCTGGCCATCCCCACGGTGCTGTGGTTCGCGGGTTACGTGTTCTTCCTGCGCCACTTCGTGCCGAAGATGCGCGACCTGGCCAAGACCAGCAGCGAACTGCGCAGCCTGGTGATGGGACGCGTGGTCGACAGCTACACCAACATCCTGACCGTCAAGCTTTTCGCGCGATCGAAGGACGAAGACGACTACGTGCGCGAAGTCATCGACGAGCACACCGTCGCCATTCAGGCCCACATGCGCCTGATCACGACCTTCATGACCACGCTGTCGGCGCTGAACGCGATGCTGCTCGTCAGCACCGCGGCCATCGGCATCACGCTGTGGGGGCAGGGAAAGATCGACGCCGGCACCGTGGCCACGGCGCTGCCGCTGGCCTGGACCCTGGCCAACGTGGCGGGCTGGGTGAGCTGGGAAGTGACGGGCATCTTCGAGAACATCGGCGTGGTGCAGGAAGGCATGGAAACCATCGCCGTGCCGCACGGCATGACCGACACGTCTGCCGCACGCGAACTGGTGGTGAAGCCGGCGCCCGAGGGTGGCGAGGTGCGCTTCGACCACCTCACCTTCACCTACGGGCGCAACGACGGCAAGAAGGTGCTCGACGACCTCAACCTCGTCATCCGCCCCGGTGAACGCGTGGGCCTGATCGGCCGCAGCGGCGCCGGCAAGAGCACGCTCGTCAACCTGCTGCTGCGCTTTCACGACCTGGAGCAGGGCAGCCTGCGCATCGACGGCCACGATGTGCGTGAAATCAGCCAGGAAAGCCTGCGCGCGGCCATCGGCATGGTGACGCAGGACACCTCGCTGCTGCACCGTTCCATTGCCGCCAACATCGGCTACGGCCGGCCCGGCGCGAGCCTGG